>NZNR01000029.1 GCA_002694955.1 Planctomycetaceae bacterium | reverse complement strand
ATCAAACAGACGTGCAGTTTGTGTACTTACGTGGTAACAGAGAATTACTCTCGGACCGTCTAGCCCATCGGAAAGATCATTTTATGCCACCAAACCTCCTTGAAAGTCAGCTTGAACTTTTAGAAGAGCCCAGTATCGATGATCAAGCAATGGTGGTAACGATCGACTCCACTCCAGAGAAAATCGTTCAACAGATCTGTGATTCCCTAGGGCTGTCGTAACAAGCCATGCTTAAGAAAAGAATTGCCTTTGGTGTATAGCTAACTATGCATCCGCGGCCGCTTGTCCCCTTCGGCAATAATCTCAGCCTCTCGTGAAGCCAGCCAGTGAAGTCTGTCATGGACGATTGTATCTGGTGCTATTTCACAGGCAAGCCGAACATATGTCGCATGATGACGCGCCTCTGATTCAAAAAGTCCGCCATAGAACTTTTTAAGTTCGTCATCTTGAACATGATCTTTTAATAGCGAAAACCGCTCACAACTACGAGCTTCGATTAAACCAGCCACAAGCAATCGATCAACCGCTCTTTCCGGCTCATTCTTGCAGATCAATTTATGAAGTTTTGGGCCATAGTTACTTGGAGATAGCTTTCGGAATTGAATATCTCGTCGCTCCAATAGATTGAGAACCATTTGGAAATGCTCTAACTCTTCATTGACTATTTCGGTCATGGCACGAGAAATCTTTGTGTTATCGACATAAGCAAAGAGCAGGTTCATTGCCACGCCTGCTGCCTTCTTTTCACAATGCGCATGGTCTATCAATATCTCGTCGAGATTCTCATCTACCTGAGAAAACCAGCGATCTGGTGTATCGATTTGTAAGCTGAGCATAACCATATTGTGGACGACTTCAGGACACAGTTCGTGAAGTTATTTATACTTCTAATGTAAATAATTGATGGAATTATATACAGCACCGCCACACTCCACGCACTCTCACCATTGAAGCAGACAATGATGATTAGTTTTGACAACTCACATAATTCATCAGACTCCAAGCCAAACCGGAACCTTCTTGGCAAACCGCTGATTCCATGCTCCACCGAACCGCTCACTGGTTTTTTTCGAGATGGGTTTTGTCGAACATGCTCTGAGGATACCGGCTCCCATACTGTCTGTGCCGTTATGACTGAGGCATTCCTTCGGTTTACAGTCGAAGCAGGAAATGATCTTGTTACACCACGACCAGAATTCAATTTCCCTGGTCTTGTACCAGGGGATCGATGGTGCCTTTGTGCAGCACGTTGGCTCGAAGCGATGAGAGAGGGATGTGCTCCACAAGTTGTTCTAGAAGCCACAAGCGAGAAGGCACTTGATGTGGTTCCTTTTGAAATACTCAAGCAGTACAGTGCTTGACGTTTCTATTTAGGTATCGTTGTTACTCGTCAGCAAAAAGATCTTGTTTGCAGCAGTCCGCTCAGAGCGACTTCCAACAAATGAAACTTCGTCACCGATGTGTAACTGAAGCGTCGGCCCGGGATTTCGGATCTGTTGATTATTCCGCTGGATCGCAATGATAGTGACCCCCGTCTTTGCTCGAACATCCAGTTCACCAATTGTTTTTCCCGCTGCGATGCTACGTTTTGATATGCGACAGCGTCCTAATTGGTCATGAATATCGGGGCTTTCAATCGACTGAATGGTTCGTCTTCTCACACCACTTCGCAAAAATCCATAGTTCTCCAAACGAAGCTGATCAACAAGATTGTCAATCTTTTCTTCGGGAACATCGTAGATGCCGAGTACCCGCTCAAAAAGTGATAACGCCGTCTCAAACTCTGCAGGCACAACAACGTCTGCACCCAATAGTCGTAGCTCATCAACTTCTGCTAGGTATTCTGTCCGAACGAATATCTCAAGTTCTGGTACGAGATCACGTGCCACTCGCACACTACGACGAGCGCTTGCTGGATCCGAGATTGCTACCACGAAGGCCCTTGCCCGAAAAATTCCGGCATGTTCTAAAATAGGTCGACGAGTGCAGTCGCCATAGCGAATATCTATACCCAAGGCACTCTCGCTACGAACTGTTTCTGGATTTAACTCCAGAATCACATGGGGCACGCCAAACTCTGCCAAAGCAGTTGCCAAACTGCGTCCATTAATTCCAAACCCAGCAATGATAACGTGGTCTGTCAAATCGATATCGTCTTCAGGTGGTGAATCATGAAACATTTCACCAAACCATGATCCTTGTCCAAGCCAATCACAAAAGCGTGGCACTACACCTGTCAAAAGTGGGGCTGCAGCCATTGTAATTACCGCAGCTGCGAGAAACGTCTGGTAATCATCACCTGTTAATAAACCGACATCAGCTCCTCGTGAGCCGAGAACGAATGAGAATTCACCTACTTGAGCAATAGTACCACCAGCAATCAGGCTTGTTCGAACAGAAAAGCCTGCAAGCATCGCTGGGATTGCTGTAGCAAAGATCTTGAGTAACACGATTACAAAAACAACGAGGCACACGAGTCCAAAGTGAGAAAAGACAAATGATATATCAAGCAACATCCCCACAGATACAAAGAAGAGGCTGGCGAGTGTATCGCGAAAAGGGAGAACTTCTGCAAAGGCCTGATGACCATACTCACTTTCAGAAAGTGCTAATCCAGCTATGAAAGCCCCAATAGCAAGTGATAAGCCAGCCGCAGCAGTGATTGCCGCTGTGCCCAAGCAAATGAGTACGAGTGTTATGAGAAATAGTTCTCGATTTCTCAGCCGTACCACTTCGTGCAAAACTTTTGGAATGAATTGACGACCAGCAAGAAGCACACCAACTACGATAGAAAACCCAAGGAGAACTGCTAGGAATGGATTTTCAACGAGCACTTGAGTGCTTTGATGGGAAGCATTTGCATTATTTGGGACTGCATTGACTCCGGCTGAAGCCGCTAGCAAAGGCACCGCAAGCATTGCCACAATCACAAACAAGTCCTGTAGCAAGAGAACTGATATTGAAATCCGTCCCGCCTGAGTACCTGACTGACTGCGATCTGACAAGAGCTTCAGAACGATTGCAGTACTCGACATGGCAATCAACAGCCCTGCAAAAATTGCTTGAGGAAGTGTTCCCACATGCCATCGACAGGCCGCAGCAATAAGAAGTGTTGTTCCCGCAATCTGTGGAAGCCCAATACTTACCATGAGCGGCAACATGGCAAGTAGTCTTGAAAGAGATATTTCAAGACCGACTGTAAACAANAGAACAACAACACCAATTTCTGCCAGGAGNTCAACGCTCTCAAGATCATCAACCAAAGACAGCCCATATGGGCCCACAACTACTCCCGAGACAAGCAAACCAATTACGCTTGGGATCTGCGCTCGTCCAAACAGAAAAACAACGACCGCCGTTACGGCAAAAACAACAAGAAGATCAGAAAGAAACATTATTCAAATAGGAGAAAAGGGCAGCAGGTAGGAGAAAAGGGCNGTAGGGGTAATTTCATTTGTTGGCAAAACTATAGGAAAATTATCGAATACTAAGACATGTCCTGCTGAAAATCACACTAGGGAGAGCAGTCCAGCATCTGTTAGAGTCCTTTAGGCACCAAAACCTCTGATATTTTCCTATGAAGGCTTGATACTAGTGGTTATCACACAACGTCATTGGGCGAGTCATCTGGTCAAGACATTTTGTCCTGTCATTGTATTCATGTTTTCTTTTGGGGAAGCAGTTTTTGCCAATGATGCTGAGGCTCTCAGAATAGAGACTGANGTCTTTGCNGATCGCGATGACATACCAATTGCTCGCAGTCTGACACTTTTCTCATCCAAAGTCGCCTGGGACTTTCTTGACACCAAACCTGCTGNGAANAAGACATCTGATTCTGAATCAGATCACTCAAAAGCATTCAATGGCGAAATTGTTCTTCACGACCCAACTCGAGAACGAGTTTTGTTGATTGATCCACTTCGGCAAGTCAAAACTTCGATAGACAGCATTCAACTCGAACGACTACGGGTATCACTCGCAAAATGGGCACAGACATCGGATGACAAACTGCTGTGCTGGGCTGGTGGTCCACACTTTGAGAATAGTATTCATGAATCAAATAATGAAATTGAACTCGTTGGCCCGCGAGTGCAGTACCACATTAAAACCACAGATGCACCATCACAAGAAATTGCAAGTCAATACAGACGGTTTGCAGATACNGCACTCCTATTACGTGCCCTACTTCATCCAGGTGGCATTCCACCGTTTCCACGGCTGGCAATAAATAAACGGATTGCAGCAGAAGCTAAACTTCCTGCATCAGTCACTCTTCAAATAGATTCTCGAGGNAGCCTTGTTACTGCCGGACTCTCCTCGATGATGCAGCGCCATCTATATTCGGTTCACCGNATTCACCCCGCACTTCGCGCTGATGATCTCGAAAGAATTGCTGATGCTGAAGCGTGTATGGCAGTTGCCGAAGAAGTAACTCTCGCCGAGTACACACAGGCTGAAAAAAAATAAATTAATTTTTTCTCATTGACTATGGATGTGGAAGCGTCTCATATAAAAGAGATCTTGTATTTCTGACGTGTGCCCGGTGCAGCCGGAATGATCCGCATGACTGCGTGATAAATCGTTACGGCCAAGAAATCTTAAGTATCCGGACGATATTTCCTTTGGCTCCTATCTTGCCAAGGCCATCTGTTGAACTCAGTCGCGGTACCGTCAACCCGGTGGGATCATATTTAAGCCTACATAGTTGCTAGCTCTATTCATTTCTAAAATCTATCTCACAAAAACGGAGGCTTTTATGCTGGTATTGTCCCGAAAGCAAAATGAGCGCATTCGAGTTGGTGAATCAGTTGTGGTGACAATCGTAAGAGTAAACGGTGATAAAGTGCGAATAGGTATCGAGGCACCATCTGAAATGCGNGTTTTGCGGGACGAATTAGAAATTGATGCACTTGGAGACGTNATTCTTGAGGATGATGGTGTGTTACCCATCTCAAGCTTATGCAAACTTGCTGGGTAACCAGTAGAGAGTTCTGTTTTGAAAAATACTGTAGATAAAAATTTTTCGCAGGACCTAAAAAATGACGAGGGCGAAAGAGGGTTTGATGAAAACGCTGAGCTATTAAAAGCATGTCGTCCAGTTTTTTTTATACTGCTGGCCTGTAGCACGATCATGGTTTTTGTTTTCGTTCTTGCCCTAATACCACCTCAATTTTATCAATCAGCTGTGCATATCGGATCGGGGGATCAGTCGAGTGCTGGACGTTTTATAACGCAGATTGCATCCGTCTCAGATGAAATTCNCCATAGGAACGAATGGGGTATCAGCGTGCGTGAAAATGAAATAAATGCATGGTTGGGAAATGATGTGCCTCGAAACCACCCTGAACTCCTNGGAACCGCATTATGGGGACGACTATCCCGTCCACGAATCAAACTCGAACCACACCTATTTCGTATTGGAATCGAGGTCTCAAGGTGGGGAGTTACAGCTGTGGCATGGGCAGACATCGAAGTCCGCCTAAAATCTGCTAATCAATTTGCCTTAACTGTACAAAGGGCCGGCNTGGGGCAACTTCCCCTCCCTCGTAACGCAATTCTCCAAGAATGCAGCAGAATGTTAGAAAAAACTGGGCTGGATACAGATATTCAACAATATCGTGATCGAATTGTCCTTTTGGCAACTGTTCCCCAACAGCTTGCAGATTCATCCTCGTCCACCACAGAAAGCCGACTGCCTCGGCGTTGGCAAGTCGAATCCCTACGAATCGACCGTGGTGCAGTCACCGTTGCAGGAACAAGTCATATGAAGAAAACTTCTCCAACCGGTGCGGAATCCTCACCATAAAGTAAGAAAAAATGAGCAAAAAAAATAAGAGGACAGAAAAAAATCAGACGTCAGAGGAAACCCCCTGGAGTCAGACACATGCTGACGCGTGCAACCACCTTCCCAATACTATACTCGGTGATGACATTGCACTTGTTACTGAAAACATGGAGGCAATACTTCGTTCACCAAGCTATAGCCTTGCCCAAGACGACCGTGTACTGCTTGAACGAACTGAAATGCGAGGCGTTCGCATGCTGCTGGAACTCGGAAAACCTGAGCTTGCATTTCAAGAAGATAATGTTGAATCGACCGTTATTGTGTTTGGTGGAACACAAATAACGGAAAAAAATACTGCAGAAAGACGTTTGTCAGAAGCCATTCGTAATCAGTCAATGGATGTTGACAACAAAAAACTTGCCCTTGAAGTTCGACGAAGTGAGAAGCTTGTTGAGTTNTCCCATTTTTATGATGACGCAAGGCAGTTTGCTCGACTTGTTTCGCTCGATAATCAGTGTGACAAAAAAAGGTCCTACGTGATAGTGACTGGTGGTGGTCCAGGCATTATGGAGGCTGCGAATCGTGGGGCTTTTGATGTTGGATGCAAATCAATCGGATTGAATATCAAGTTGCCTGCAGAGCAACAACCAAATCCTTTTATAACNCCAGAACTTTGTTTCCAATTTAANTATTTNGCTCTAAGNAAATTTCATTTTATTCTTCGATCTGTAGGTGCTGTACTTTTCCCCGGTGGATTTGGAACACTCGATGAAATGTTTGAGGCACTCACGCTCAGGCAGACGCACAGAATGCAACCTATCCCAATTATTTTGTTTGGACATGATTACTGGTCCAATGTAATTGATTTTGACTTCCTCGCTGACTCTGGTGTTATCTCTCATGAACACCTCGACCTTTTCGAATATGCAGACACACCTGAAAGTGCATGGGAAAAAATACTTCGGTTCAACAAAGATCTGAAAAATAAACNGAATCAAGAACTTGTACCGGATAACACCTCAGATAAGTAATCGTTATGTAGACGACCACAACGACTATCGAACATACGGTATTCGAAGGCAGAATGAACTACCCTCGTTCGGTCGACTATCAACCGAGATGGTTCCGCCATGAGCCAGAACAATGTGTTTCACAATCGATAGTCCAAGTCCTGTTCCACCAGCCTGCCTACTACGCCCTTTATCAACACGATAAAATCGCTCAAAGAGTCGGGGCAGATGCTCTGAATGTATTCCACAGCCATGATCAGCAACGCTGATCGTNAGTTCGTCCTTGTCTTCAGGTGCAACTTTTTCCAGACTGGCAGAAATAGAGATTGGTTGATGCGTCCCACTGTACTTCACTGCATTTTCAATCAGGTTNANAACTGCCTGCTCTAAAAGAGGTGCNTTCACCGACGCAATNAGGTTCTCNTCACAATTGANATTCATTGTNATTCCCTGCTCNATAGCTCGGGGCATACAGTCCGAGCATGCAGTTGCCAAAAGATCAGCGATCGTAGTGGGCTCCAGNGGAAGAGCCCCAGCTTCCTCACTCTGTTCGATCCGNGAGAGAGCCAGAAGATCCTCAATTATTGCTTCAAGCCGGTCTGCCTGTTTTGCAACAATGGATAAAAACCTTTTATTATCATCTGGTTCATTGATTGCTCCATCAAGGAGTGTTTCAACGAATCCCTTGATTGTTGCAATAGGTGTCTTCAATTCATGTGACACGTTTGCCACAAAATCTTGCCGAACAACCTCTAGTCGCTCTAGCTCCGTAACATCGTTTAAGACGATTACGGCCCCACCCTCACCAGACGGATCTCGGAGCGCTGTACCCTGAGCACGAATNGTTCGNTTTGGTGGCCCTGTAAGATCGAAATCATCCTCTATTGGCTCACGACAATCAATTGCTCGAAGAACAAAGNGGCGAATCGCTGGATTTCGCACAATACTCTGAAGAGGCTTTCGTAGAGCGCCGTCGATATCGGTATTCAAGAGAGTTGCTGCTGCTTGATTAAGACCAACAATTTTTTGCCGAACATCGACCGCAAGCACACCCTCCATCATGCTATCGAGGACAGCCTCTTGTTCAATATCTCTTCGCCCTAGGGTCAAGCCTCGCTCTACAAGTCTTTCTTTAAGAATACTGGTTGCTTCAGCAATCGTTGCTAATTCTGCAACTTCCGGCTTTGGTATTGGCTCTGTTCCATCACCACTTACAACACGTTTGATTGCACGAGCAAGATCACGTGCTGGTTTTGCGACCCAAAGAGCAATCAGCCATCCAATGAATAGAGCAAACAAGCCAACAGAAATAAAACCAATCAAAAGCTTTTTGAGAGAACCCGACAGAATATGGTCTGTCTCATGGGTATCTGCCGCCAGGCAGAGGGCCCCTACCGGAGCATGCATGGGACCGAATGGAACAGCGACTACAAGAAGACGACTATTTTTATCNACNTTGTACCNGCTTGTCTTGGCAATTCTCCCAACTTNTGTTTCGCCAAGAAGGTGCTTNAGGTCGGGCAATGTGTCGATGACAGTATCGTTTNATGACTCTTCGGAGGCTGTCANCCCTAAACGATTTCCTTGAAAATCAAANACCCCTATTCTNTNTTGTTCTGAACGAATGATTTCATTCACGAGCGACGTGATTTGCTCTTCTTGAGTTGGATCGACAACTTCTCTAAGAGAATCTGCCAAGCCAACAGCAATTGACACCATCCGCTTGAACTCCGCTTCTTCCGTGACAGCAGCTATTCGTACAGTTGAGAGCCAGTAGCAACTGGCTAGCACGATCACTAAAGCTACTGCGTAAGTTCCAAAAAGCTGCCTTGAAAGACGGGGTTTAGGCATAATAGCACGAGGGGTTTAAGATTTATGCCCGGAACCGATACCCTACGCCCCGAACAGTCTCAATATTACCACCAAAAGAACCAAGTTTTTTTCTTAAACCGGCTACTTGCACGTCAACTGATCGTTCTGTAACTGGATAATCCTCNCCCTTAACTGCATCGACAATCTGACTTCTGCTGNACGCCCACCCCGGTCGTTTTGCGAGGAACTGAAGNAGAGCAAACTCGGTATATGTCAAGTTTATTGACTCACCCTGTAACTTCACCTCATGCCGACCAGGATGAATTACAAGTTCTCGAATCTGGATAATCGTATCGTGCTGAGTACGTAATTCTGCATCTTTACGACGCATTAAAGATTTTACTCTGGCAAGCAAGACNCGTGGACTAAAAGGTTTCGTGACATAGTCATCAGCACCACCATCAAGGCCAGTAATGACATCTCGCTCTTCACTCTTAGCTGTGAGCATGATGATTGGTACTTCACGTGTTTTTAAATCTCCCTTGAGACGCCTACATACTTCAAGACCATCAATTCCAGGAAGCATTAAATCAAGGACAATAAGATCCGGCAAACTCTGCCTGACTGAATCAACAGCCTTTTCTCCGGTATCGACACATGTAACTGAATGTCCTTCCTTCGCAAGTGTATATCGCACTAATTCAAGAAGGTCTTCCTCATCATCGACAACAAGTATGTTGTGGTGAAGTACTGAGTCGTTGCTGGACATTTTGAGAGTACGCAGGGTTTGTACGATTTAGACTTCTACAACTTTAAATCAAATCTTTGATAACCAGCAATGAGACATATTTGCTTGTTATTTCAGTTCTTCGGATGCGATAAANNCAGGATTTATTACGCAGCTAACACGCTATCCTTTACAGGTCGCATCTGCAAATACTTACATAAATATATTTGGTTTATGTGAGGTCTCATCTGTCGAAAATCCCACTTACGACAGTAACATTTCGACATCTTCGGTTGTCAGTCCTGAAAGAATGCCTGTATCTGCAGAAATGATTGATGCTGCGAGTTCACGTTTTTGATCCTGAAGGGCAAGAATCTTCTCTTCAACTGTATNTCNNGCAATGAGTCGATAGGCAAAAACAGGCCGTGTTTGACCAATGCGATGAGCNCGGTCAATAGCTTGGGCCTCCACTGCCGGGTTCCACCAAGGATCAAGAATATAGACATAGTCCGCTGCAGTCAGATTCAAACCCTGTCCTCCTGCTTTCAGGCTAACCAAAAACAGCCGACAATCTGAATCTTCCTGAAACCTTTCAACACGGCTTTGTCTATCAGTGGTCTTGCCGTCTAAATATTCATACGTCCGACCTCGCTCATCTAATTTTTGTCGAAGAATCGCAAGAAAACTTGTNAATTGACTAAACACCAACACCTTGTGTCCTTCATCGAGCACTTCATCAAGTTGCTCCAAAAGCGTATCTAGTTTTGTAGACGGATCATCAATTCGTTTTGCATCTATCAAGCCAGGNTGACACGCTGCTTGACGAAGTCGTAAAAGAGCCTCCAGNACGGCAATNCGACTACGACCGATTCCTTGCTGGCCAATTCGAGTTGTAAGTTCTTTGCGGTAATGCTGACGAAGATCGTCATATGCTTTTCTTTGTTGGTCACCTAACTCACAGAATAGTGTTTGCTCCGTTTTTTCAGGCAGGTCTGTGAGCACCTCTGTTTTTGTTCTTCGAAGCAGATAGGGCCTTACTGCTCGTGCCACAAGTTCTGACCCGTTCCCACGACCACCGGCAAGAAATCTTTTTAGGCGGCCAGCCGTTCCGAGCTGCCCTGGATTNAGAAACTCNAAGATACTCCACAGTTCACCGATNTGATTTTCAACTGGCGTACCCGTCANAGCCAATCGCTGTCTCGCNCGTAGCAGCCGGCATGCCTTNGCAGCCTGACTCGTTGCATTTTTNATNGATTGGGCTTCGTCAAGAATGACATAATCAAAATCAGTTTTTCGGTGCTGNGCTATGTCACGACGGAGGGTACCGTACGTTGTAAGAACAAGATCAAATTGGTCTATTTTCTCCGCTGAATCAGTCCGTTCTTGACCTGTGTAGTTNAGTAGACGTAATTCTGGCGCAAAACGTTCGGCTTCTTGCATCCAATTAAAAATCAAACTTTTTGGCACAATAACAAGTGACGGTCGCTTCGCTATACCAGCTTCCTCAAGCACCCGCTGCCTCCGCACCAGTANNGCGAGNACCTGAATGGTCTTTCCAAGACCCATGTCATCTGCAAGACAACCACCAAGGCCTAGTCGCTCAAGAAAACTCAGCCACCCCAGACCTTCTTTCTGGTAGTGTCGCAAGCTACCGTCAAATCCATTCGGCTCATTTTCCGGTTCAGGCCTACCACCCGCAGCCAGTTCATCACGAATCACAGAAAATGCATCATCCACCTGCGACTGTGGCATTCCGGCTATAAGTGCATCAAGCAGAGCTGCCTGCATTCGGCCATACCGTAGACGGCCATTTTTTTCCTGCGCNAGTGCAAGGAGGGGCTCCAGCTGAGTGGCAAAGTCAGCTGGCAAGATTCCACGAGAGCCATCCTGCAAATCAACTGCTCCNTCACCTCTTGCCAAAGCAGAAAGGAGTTCAGGCATATCTGCGATCACACCACCAAAATCAATCGATCCGGAAAGTTCAAACCAATCAATCCCGCTATTTACATTCCACGCTACATTTCCAGCNGGCCGATATCGTCGTCCAGATACCTCTACTGCCCACCCCACACTTGCTAATTGTGACACTGATGCATCGAGTCGTGAACGAGGAATCTCAACATGGTGCGTTGGAGCTGAATCATCTTCAGTGGCACTTGCGTGTCCGGTGCGTACTGGAGAAAATCCAAAACGTGGCAATGCTTTGAGCGCTTCTCGCTCTGCTATTTTATTTCGGCGAACAAGTCGACGCCTTGCTGCATCAGCAGCACCACCAGCTGGATCATCTGCAGCTATCTGCATGCCACCGTAATCAAACCAAATGCTCCCTCCCAGCTGAATTTTTGATTTGCTTTTACGTGACTTACGCTTCGGGCGGCCGAGCGATTCCTCCGGATCAACAGATTCGACTTGNTCTTCGTCTTTNACACTAGGTGAATCATCTAGCACTAATTTCGGCTGCGGCCTTCCTGACTCGACCTGCCATCCTGTCCATCCNGGCAGTTCTAGTTTGGGTAAGTCCGCAAGTGAAGCAAGCTGCTCAATGAGCCCNTCGACCTGNGACCCAGAAAGTTCAATTGGACCTCTTCTATCAAATTGCTCCATCCAGCCTCGAAGACCCACTTGTTCGTCTTGCTCTGAGAACTCGCCCTGATCTTCCTCTGCAGAAGCGTCAATAACGAGTCGACACAGCCGATCTTCAAACACGAGAAACCCAGCTCGCAGAATCAATCTCGGTGTTTGCAGCGACTGTCGCTCACTACCCCTGACAAGAAGGCCATTGAGACTGGCCTTCTTTGGACAAACTCGCTTTTCCTTTTTCGAGACAAGGTCATTCTGTAGACAGGCTTCAAGACCCGTATCGTCACCGGGCTCTATGATTAAGGCAAATTCCCATGGTCGACCGGCATCCCACACTAATGGCACGATTGCTTCTGGTGCGCGACGGGGCTCTGGTTGGAAAACGAGCCGACCTTCTGCACAAAGCATCGCTAGATCCCTCGCTGCAGATTGTCGGCTGAGCAAAAAGCGACTCATGGTACGTTCTTCAAGTGTCTGGCCACCATGATGTGTTTCAGCAGACATTGTGCCAGCGAGCATGGAAAGGACACGCTTTTCATCAGCATCAAAATGACCAAACGAAATCGCCTGTGGACCAATAATGATTGGCTTTGGTTGACCAGAAGGATTACCAGATTCATCAATCGGCATACGACATGGCTGTAATGCAACAAGTCGACTATCAGCCGATGCTGCATCAAGTAAAAACATCAGAGTGCCAGTACTTTTTCGTAAACCACCTAGGGCAACACTAGTTGTTCGTAATGCTGGCTCAACCAATCGCCGACGGTTTTCAAGTTCAGTAGACCATGCTGGCTGTCGCCCTTTTTTTTGCCCCGAGCGTCCCTCACCATGTCGATTCCGATTTAACTGCAGGCCATCTGACTNTGATTGGCCTGAATACNCCACATCGTTCTCTTGTCGCGATGCCGAGAACTTTTCGGCTTCAATATCTTCAAGGTCATCTGCCTCATCAACAACTATATCGAGTGTTACTGGTGTCTGCTCTGCAATACCACTAAGCAGGCCACGTCGATCAACCTCAAGCAGAACAGCTGCGACGAGTGCACATGGTTTACCAGCTCGTCCATCGGGACTTGTACAACGACTCTCNAGGATCATGCCGCCCCNTCGATTTGCAGAGAGNTCAAGAAAGACNTCGTGGTTTGTCCCATCATCACTCGAAAGTGTTGCCTGGACTTGGCCAACACGGGGACAGACAACTTTTTCTGGCACGAGATGCCGTGCTCGCTTGCGGTCACGCGGATCAAAAAGATGAAAGAGGCGTTGCTCCAAAGTGGTCATATTTATTTTTGTTACTTAGCGAATGGATAATAAATAAATCAAACAAATGCTCAAACGAACTGCCTTGGTAATCGTGAAAGCCAACTCCTAGTTTTACCCCAATTCGCACAGAAACACAGACGAAAAATATTCAGAGAATTTGCCTGTGATACGACAACGAGTTGACTNGTTCTTTATTTTTGTTTAACNGTTGAGATNAACTCCAACACATTTTCGACTGGAGTTTCTGGCAAGATGCCGTGACCAAGATTCATGATGTGTCCNGGGCGNCCCNCAACACGTGCAAGGATATCTTCCGTCCGACGACGTACAANATCGGGTGTAGTATGCAATACGGCCGGGTCTAGATTACCCTGCACGCCACGATCGTACCCCACCTGCTTCCAGGCATGATCCAATTCCGTACGCCAATCAATACCCATGACAGTGCCACCTGCTTCGGCCGCAAGCGGCAACAAATCCGGATTCCCCGCTGCAAAATGAATCGCTGGCCCCCTTCCTGCTATTGATTCAAAGACGGCGCGGCTGTGGGGTAAAACGAATTCCTTGTAGTGTTCCGGTGAGAGACAACCTACCCAGCTATCAAAGACCTGTACCGCATTTGCTCCAGCGTCAAATTGAGCATGAAGATATCTGGCAATCGTTCTTGCAAGTCTTTCCATGAGTTCGTGCCAAGAATCAGGATCAGTCAACATCAATCGTTTTGTATGCAACCAATTACGACTTGTTCCTCCTTCGATAGCATATCCTGCCAAAGTAAATGGAGCGCCAGCGAAACCGATGACAGGCAATTCTTTTTGAAGACCGGCACGTGTTAAACGTACCGTTTCAAAAACAAAGCTAAGTGAATCAACATCAACGAGCTCATGAAATCGATCGAGATCTTCCCTGCTACGAAGTGGATTATGTATGATGGGTCCTTCACCAGCAGCAAATTCCAAATCAAGGCCCATCGGCTGCAACAGTGGCAGCAAATCACTAAAGATAATTGCTGCATCCACACCAAGTCGATCCACTGTTGCCAACATGACTTCAGAAGAAAGCTTTGGGTTTTTGCATAGCTCTAAGAATGTAGTCTTATTACGAATGGCCCGATATTCTGGAAGATACCTGCCTGCCTGCCTCATGAGCCAAACTGGTGGACGAGATACCGGTT
The DNA here is from genome assembly GCA_002694955.1 of Planctomycetaceae bacterium. The sequence goes on along the minus strand of NZNR01000029.1, from coordinate 24,877 downwards.
CAAGCCGACATGCCCTCATAAAAAGGGAGTCTTCAACGATGCCAGTGGCTAGCTCTTTTTGTTCTGGTAAATGAGAATCATCATTCATAATAGCTCAGTATAGTTTGTCAGGAGCCGTTGTTGGCTCAAAGTCATCAATTTCTTGGATACAATAAGAATGTTCACAATGAGAAATAGTTTATTACTCTGTTTCGGGAATAAAGACTGGTCTTAGCCCTATATAACCAATGTTCATTCTGCGTGGGATCCTTCACTGACTTCATAATCATCGTCGATATTTGTGCATATAGTTTGTCCATGTTTGGAGTGATTTTTTATTAAAGGTCTCTATGACTGATTTCATCTCGCGAATTTCTGTTGTTTGCTTTGCCGCCAGCTATGGTGTCGCACTCATATTTGAGGCAAGCCGGCTATGGTTTCGGTCGGGAGTTCGAGGCATCACAATGATTGGTTTTGTGACTGCCGGCCTGGTTGCACACAGCCTCTATCTTATCTGGAGATCGACCACACTTCCTTCGGTACCATTATCGAGTGAGTTTGATTGGTATCTTCTTGCTGCCTGGCTTTTAGCGGCTGGATCTCTTTGGATGACAGTCTCAAATCCTCGGACACCAGTTGGGCTTTTTGTGCTACCCGCCGTATTAGCTCTTATTGGAGTTGCTGAACTTTCAAGCCGAGAACCATTTCCACAGAGTCCCGCAACACAAATTTGGGGTGTTATTCACGGAAGCTTCAATCTTGTTATGAGCGTCGCTGTGGTACTTGGTGGCCTCGCGGGTGGCATGTGGCTTATTCAGGCTGGACGACTTGCGAGGAAGCAGGCCCCACTGCAAGGATTTCGTATGCCCAGTTTGGAAAAGCTATCGAACTGGTCATCACGAATGGCCGTGACTGCCGCAGTATCAGGCAGCCTTGGCTTTCTTTCAGGAATAATTTTGAATATTGTCAATCAGCAACGCGGTCTTTTGGGGAGCGTACCATGGACAGACCCTGTTGTTCTACGCATGGGCGCACTCGTTGCTTGGCTCACGTTTGTGGCTGGTACATCACGAGCGATGCGACAGCGGGCGATAGGCCGAAGAGTCATAGCACTCCTGTCACTTGTTAGCCTTGCACTGCTCACATTTTCAATCTTATGGGGAGTACTTGGAACTACGCAGCACGGACTTACTCCTTCACAGAAGCATACTTCGGTCATAACCAAGCCTGTTGGAGACGCTTTATGAGCCTCGCCTTCGCAGGAGGAAGTCACCGTACTGTCCCAATTGAGCTACGTGAAAAACTGGCTTTTTCATCAGAGCAAGCAACCGAGGCACTGGTTCGCTTTCGGAAGCAGTTCCCCGGAAGTGAAGCGGTCCTTTTGTCAACCTGCAATCGCATTGAGTTGTACGCTGCCGACGAGGAACGCCGAGGGCCACCTCCACCAGATGAATTAGCGATGTTTTTAGCAGAATGCCGAGGTGTCGATCCTATCAATGCCGGAAAAGTTCTTGGTGGAGAGCAAGGATCGGCTGCTGTGAAGCACTTATTTTGTGTTGCAGCAGGACTCGACAGCATGGTTCTTGGTGAACCTCAGATAGTTGCACAAGTCAAACAGGCATGGCAGCTTGCTCAAAATAGTGGAACAACTGGTCCTCTTACTGGAGAACTCTTTCAGGCCGCCTTACGAGCTGCAAAACGCGTAACAACTGAAACAGCTGTCGGACGAGAACGTTTATCAATCCCAAGTATCGCGGTCGCTGATTTTGCCAGTGGTGTGTTTGAACGATTTGATGACAAACAGGTACTTCTCATTGGTGCCGGCAAAATGGCGGCTGAAACCCTTCGTTATCTTCGTGACGCCGGGTCACAGAACATTCGAATTATTAATCGCTCCATGAAGCGGGCTCACAGTCTGGCACAACGACTTGAAGCTCAAATTGGTGATTTCGGCAACATGTCTCATGAACTTGTAAATGCAGATCTTGTTGTGAGTACGACTGGTGCCACAGAACCCGTAGTCACGCTAGACCTCTTCCAAAAAATTCAAGATCAGAGAGAGGGACGCCCCCTTGTTGTTCTTGACCTTGCGGTTCCTCGAGACTTCGATTCACGCATTGGCACCCAGCCTGGAGTTTGGCTTTACTCAATTGATGACCTTGGTCAGGCCTGCGATTCCAATCGACGCAGAAGACAAAAGCAACTTCCTGCAGCACTCACAATTGTTGATGAAGAAACTCGTCGGTTCATGGGCGACATGCATCATCGGTCAACTGCTCCGGTCATTGAACAACTACGAGCAGGGTGGAATGAAACAGGTGAAGCAGAACTTGATCGACTTTTTCGAAAGCTTCCAAATCTTGATTCAAATAGTCGGCAAGAAATACGACAGTCGTTCGAAAGGTATGCAGCGAAAATGCTCCATCCTCCTATGGCTTCCTTACGAAGTGAAAGTAAGGCTGGGCCACCTCACGGACTCCTTGAAGCGTTAAGGCGACTCTTTGATTTGAAAGAGTAAAGCGTGAAAGAGCATCTGCTAATACAGAAATCAGTGGACTGTTAACTTGTAAAACGCTTGACGCTTTCACGAATTTGCAATTCCGGATTCAACGCAGGCCACTCATAGTTTTTCTTGCCTATCAAGGCAATAAGGGCTTTAGAGGCAGCCACACCCATTTCGTACGAGGGCTGCCGCACCGTTGTGAGCGGCGGCGTCATAAAGGCTGCCTCCGCCTGGTCGTCGCAACCTATAATTGAAACATCATCTGGAACTCGGATGCCCCTTCGATAGAGGGCAAGTCTTGCACCAAATGCAACCATATCATTTGCAGCAACTATTGCACTAAAGCAAATGCCTTGATCAAGAAAGTAATTGATGGCCATGAGTCCCGCATGCCCACTAAAGTCACCTTGATAAACAAGTTCATCAGATAAACTGAGGCCTGCCTCTTGAATCGCTTCAACGTGACCTACAAAACGATTCTGGGCATCGGGGTGACCCTCTATTCCATGAATAAATGCAATCCGTGTATGCCGCTGTTCTAAAAGATGTTTCGTTGCCAGATATCCAATCTGTTTGTTATTGACTGAGACACACTGTTCTTCGAGGCCTTCTATGTCTCTCGCAGCAACAATAAGTGGCAGTTGTGTTTTGTAGGACTGAAGTTCTGATGCATCAATGTCACCACCAACAACAAGCAATCCATCAACTTTTCTTGAAATAAGTGTCTCAATTGCAGCCGCTTCTCTAGCGTGCTCCCATCTTCCGTCAACAAAAATTGGGGTATAGCCTGAGCCTGCTAAGCCTTCAATGGCTCCCTGGGCAATTGTATCGTAGAAAGGACTACCAATATTTTGGGTCAAGATGCCAAGCGTCATTGACTTTCCACTCGCCAGTCCCTGAGCAAACACATTCGGCTTGTAGTCTAGTTCAGCGATGGCCTGATGAACGGCAGATCGTTTCTGTTCATTGACGACAGCAGTCCCATTTAAAACTCTTGAAACTGTACTTTTTGATACATTCGCCCGTTTTGCTATATCATCAATCGTGACACCGTCTCGCACTGTCTCTGCTGATTGCGATTGGTGAGTCTCTCGATTGATCATGGTTATTTTCTTGATTGCCAGGCACAAAGCTCATTAGGCGATTTTCACTTCACTCCCTTTTTGGAAGTAAACCTTGCCGCTATCTGGTTACTGAGTGTCATTCTAAAATAGACTGGAACCGGTTTCATAGCAATCTAATTCGTCTGAAAGCGCATTAGGTGGCAAAGCAAATGCCCTTTTACTTGTCACGGGGCATACGTGGAACAATCGCAACTGTTTCCTGACGTGGGGAACAATGCTTTCATGCTCTTCATCAGAACATCTGCTCATCATGTTAAGAATGTTCGGATGGGTACACAGCTCTTTAGGGACTCACAAAGAATGGCCAATTTTCACTACAACCAGATCCATGTCCATCACGAACAGTCACAAATAGTCGATAACCACCCGTTTTCTGTGGCGCCTGAATTCGTATCTGATCAGAACCAGAGCCATCAATAACTCGACTCTCAATAATGTCTGGCCGTTTTTCAGCGTCACCTCCAATTTTCCGATCGGTACTTTCTTTTACGATCTCCCATATGTACGACAAATCGTCACTGTCAGGGTCACGGTATTCCACATGTGCATCGAGAATTTCACCGGGACCTACTCTCTTACCGGCAAAAGTGATCCTGTTGCTCTGCAGAATCGGTGCTCTATTTTGAGGCCATGATCCAGTCCATGCTTTGGTCATCGCATCTACGACAAGTGTTTTTTCACCAGTAGGAAGGAGCATGCCAAACCAGGTTGCCGTTGTCTCCTGTTTGTGCCCCCACAAAAATGCATAACCACCCAGACAGTATTTCTGTCCAACTTGCGTACCATCTTTTGAAGTCGCATCCAAGATAGAAGATGTTGCAGCAAAATAGGTTGATGCCTTACTTCGGCTCGACGGCTCTAGAGGTGCTTTCCAGGTTGTTGACGCGACCTCCCAAGGACCAGGAGGACCATATTCACTCACACAATATGGTTTTTCCCACCCAAGATCTCGAAGAGTCTTGTCCATTCCAACTGATCCGGAATAGACATTCACTCCAAGAATATCGATGAGTGGTGCATACTTTTTTATGGCGGCTAACTTCGCATCATTCACATTTGCCACCACAGTCATTACGGGATGGTCCGGATCGTGTTTCTTAACGAGGCTGGCGAGTGTGTTTACCTCTTTCCAAATCTGAACACTGTCTCCCTTGCCATCAGGGCCTTCCATTTCATTTCCCAAACCCCAACATAGCAGTGCTGGGTGGTTTTTCAGCCTTTTTATCGCGTTAACTACCTCATCACGTTGCTGAGTAATTGAATTTGGATCGTCATAACGAAAGCCGTGTCGTTCATGACCAAGCCACAATCCTACCGTTACAAAAATATTCTTGTCATACGCATGATCGAGGAGAGACTTACCGTCAACTTTCTTCTCTGCTGATGCAGCATCCCATGTCCGAATCGCGTTACCACCACATGAAGAAAGTAATTCAATATGTGATGTCCCACCAACACCCCTGATCACAAAGTGTTCTTCATTGACGTACAGTTGGTAGCCATCTTTGGCACTGCCACGAATCCTGACCCGTGATCCATCAGCAGCTACACTTGTTTGTGCAACAAAAGCGCAGATAAACAGAAATGTAACGTTGTCAAGGATGCTTTTAACTATTCGAGTTCTAATCATCCAGTTGTGCGTCAAAATCTAATTCCTTTATTTTTGCTACTGCAGCTTCTGATGGCTTCCAAAACCAGCCTTGAGGGTCCCAGCACTGACAGAACCCGTAGTCATCAACAAGGCTCTTGTAAGCCTCCACTGCCTCAGAAGATTTTCCTTGCTGCGACAGTGACGCTCCTTGAATAAATAGGATTGTTCCTACATCATTCAGAGCCCAATATGAGTGAATTGTATCGTCGTCCCCACCTGCAAAATCAGAGAGTGAACTCTGCTGTTTTTTTGCTTCGTCTTGGTAGAGCTCACAACACTTCTTTGTGTACGCAGTAACATTGTCATGCTCACCTGCTGCCAACGCTTCCCAAGCTTTCGTCACCAAAGTCGATGATTTACTATCACCGAAGTCTTGTGCCAGCAAATCGGATTTTACACTTGATAGAACTGCTACAAGAACGAGAAGAACACACCAGCGAAGTTTCATCCGGTTTAATTTTTGAATCATTCCACTATTCCTCATCTTTATGAAAAGCTAAACATAACTTTTGTGATCAGCCTCTACCATCACCCTGCGGGCACTCGACACCCACATCAATTCTTACAATGTTACCCGTGCGATTGAAGATCGCCTCTGACTCCTGCTTTGTCAGACGCATACGGTTTCGAATCACCTCTCCGCCTGATCGTGATATAACCCGAATACCCCGGCCTCGACCAGTAGTTGCGTAAATTATCGGGACCTGGCAAAACGTAAATCCAAATAATCCAGCATCAAGATCAATGCTGGCTCGATTCCCGTCAACGTCGTAATATTGAAACTGCCCCGGNATGCTTTGNAATTCAGAGTGATCCAGAATTACATTTTCAAAATNAATACGGCCTTCACAAATAACAATACCGAGTTCTAGTAGTCGTGTAAGTAAATCTTCTTTTACCTGTCCTGTCATACCTGGTTGCTGNGCACCTGCATGANCTGGTGTATGTGAATAAGGATCTGAGGGAAAGGCACCATACGAGCGAACAGATTTACTTTTCCAAACACCATTTCGAATCTTAAAGAAGTGTTCTTTAAGTTCTGGAATTACTGGCTCACCTCGAAACTGTCTTGTTTGAATTTGTTGGGCAACTGCGTGGACAAGCTTTGAAACCATGTGCCAATAAATACTTCCAAGGCCTTCNTATGCATAAAAATTTGTAGCTCTTCCAGAAAAAGTTTCATGGTGGAAGACGGCTTCCCAAAGATTTGATATTTGCCTGCGATCCTCTTGTGTAAATTCCCACTGGTTCTCTGTGTTATTCCACAAGTCTATCTTCGCATTCAGATCGGCATTGTTTCGGAGATCACTCGCAAAATGCAATCCCCCATCTTCGTTTTGGCAGAGCAGGTCACAGCCCCCAGCATCAATCACTCTTCGTGCTATTGAATTATTTTTAAACCACTCTTGAGGAATCTGATTTTTTTCAGAAAACTTTTTTTCTGCTTGGTTCGGGTACAACAAATAACTGTCTTGGTCAGGACGATACAGATCACTTTTTTCCAAGGCATTCAGAAGTTCAACAACTTCTTTTTGGCAAAGCACATTGGACTCCAGAATCGCTACTTGACCCTCTAACATAAGCCCAACTGGAGCAATATGAATTGCCTCATCACCCACACAGACCCAATTGTAGGATTCATAAAGACCATCCGAACGCCGGTTACCTCGTATCGTCTCCTCAAGGACATGAATCGCTCTGAGACAGAACCGCCGAATATCTNCTATAGCAACATCGGTTCTCTTACCAGAGAAACCACTGTACACCGTTTCCCTATAAGTCTCTGCAGCTTTTTGTAGGCCAGCTAAAGTAAATCGACGCGTTATCGAATCTATCGTTCTGCCAGAAAACAGTCTGCACCCATCAAGAACCGATGTNATGGATTGCAGAAANTGAGAAACTTCATAAGAGATTCGAATACTTTTTTCACTCACGTCCTCAAACAGTTCATCAAGTCTCTCAAGAAAAACCTTTAAGTGGCATGCCGTAATAACAGATGCGCCCTTACCCGCAAGTGCATTTAGGGCATCGTTCCACTCGGGTCGNTGTGTACTAAGCCAGATCCCTGCCCCGGGAACAAAATTTGAAACCTTNACCAGNGATGTTAGCAGTAACTTCTCNGCNAGTGACACATAATGAATCTTCTTATCAANGTTTNTCACAAGGACTGCATCTGATCCACTCNACTGTATGTTCCGTCGAAGCGAATCATTCGCCGCAGCGTCAAAAATTACTGTATCACCTGGCGTTTTTAGAATCTCTTCAAATGGCTTGAGTCGGTAGGGCACATCAACATACACACACCGATCAGCGGTTAAATCTTGCCTGAGATTTTCTGGAAAGTAGTTCCTGTAACGTGANAGCAAACGATGCANATAAATAATTTGATGNTCNCCCCAGTACCCAATCGTTGCCCAAGGATCATTCGGGTCAGGCTGTTCCCAATCGATACCATCAAGTTGGATACGGTATGGATTATACCCATCGACTGTGGACGCATTTACGAACCGATAAACCATTCCCTCCAGTAGTTGAGGAAAAGAATCGGCGAGCGCTTCCCAATTTTGAAAGACATCTCTCCAGTTGCCCTCAAAACCGATTTGTCTCTCACCATCTTTATTCCGCGACGGAATAGAGAAACTATTCCAGGGCCTTGATGGGTCACCGTGACGTCTGCTTAGAGTAAGAGGTAAAAACTCAGTAGCAATTCGATCAATATCTTTACAACTCTGCCTCCTACACTCATCCAGAAGTTCACTTTTTTGGAGCGATTGCGGGAGTATTTCCAACCAGTTTCTGTTCTCTCTAAAGCAGTCTTTATTCCGCTTTTCTACATGCCGTAAAAAATCATTCCGTCGTATAGTGTACCCATCAAGTGGAATGCCNCCTCGCATAATGTTTAGTAACGCATTCGAAAGGTGACGATGAGACTCTGCCTCGTCTCCTGAGTACTGAAGTCCATCAACTCGGCCTGCAAATGCATGTAACTCAGCATTNGTTTGTGATATATCGTCCTTAATACTCACATCTGAGATATTGCCTTTCTGCAGTGAGCGACGTAGATCGTGAAGGTCACAAGCATCAACAGCGACNTCACAAACAATATTCCATTNTATGTTCTCGTCAGCAGACAAACTATATTCGTCGACCCTGTAGAAGGCTGGCTTTACCCCACGCTTTGTGCACTCAGTCCTGACAGTCATCCCATCACGAAACAGATTAATTTGATCATCTGAGAGGAGAAACTTCGTTGACGGACTCGACGACGGAGTCCAAGCTACAGTACTCCGCAAAGCTTCACTGGCTTCGGGCCGGTCTACTGGTATCGAACTCAACGAATGAACACTCACTCCTAAATCCTGGATGAGTTCAGATTGTTTATATGCATCAGCGAGGTTGCTGTATCGCTGCTGAAAAATATGCCCAACACCCGCTGGCAGTATTCCGTGGACACCATCGCAGACCGTTACTCTACAGTCCTGCTCATTATGGTTCGTTATTCCAGCAGTGCGCACAAAACCATAACGGGCGCTTACTGACCACTCATACCAGAAACTTAACCCAAGTGTTTCATTGTGCTCTTGGAAACAGACCTTGTCACCAATCAAATTTTTGGAGAGNTCACGGTCAACATGGAAAAGACNTTCTTGNTCTCCAAAGGGTTCCCAGCAGGTAACGTCTTCATCGCGATGAACCCAAATTATCGTCTTCGGCCCTACTGCATTTTTGAGAGCCAATAGAGCATCCGCTGGGTAGTACGGAAACAAGGCATGGTCTGCATTTTTCCGTCCACATGTCACCGCACCGTTACTATAGAGAAACATCCAGTGATCATCACTGCTAAGTACCGTCATGAGAAATGGAGGAATCTGATCTACCGCTTTAATGTTAGCAAAGCTATTACCAGTCTCTCCTGGCAAAACATAGCTGAGATACGGTTCCTCGTTATTTGTGGTAGTACCAATTTTTTCTGGAGACCGTTCTGATCTCTGATTATTGGCAATGCTCATGACCTACTCCAAATAACAACAATCTCAACAAGCGCACAATCGACAATTACAGCTGTGCATGCAGCATCCATCAAATAAGGCTACATCTGACAGCTCAAATAACCTGGCTTGATTCAAACGTGTTTCCTTTAAAACACGAAGAAACAAATCTGCAGATAGCCCACTCTTATGAATTCAAGTACGCGAAATCTATTTTTTAGACCACATTCAAAGTGAACTAATTTCCGCTTCTGTCAGCTCACGAACAACACGGCTTCCGAGAAAGCCAACGTTCTTTTTTCCNTCAACGCCAGTTGTCTCAAAAATTACTGGCAACCCAAGTGATGCCAATGAAGGACCTTTTTCTCTCTCCTCCCGAGACAGCGTTTTTCCTTCATCCAGATCTCCCGGGTCTTCCGTAACACCCTTTTCGCGTTTCGGCCTCTCTCCATATGCGATGTCAAATTTTTGGGAATCTCTTTCGCTCACGAATAGGTTGTCAAGATTGTCTAAAGACACNCCCATTCGATCTAGCCTTTTGTCACCAAAATTCTCNATGAAAAGACGGAANTCTTTCTCNTCTTTTGGACCACGATTTCGAATTTGGCTGAACTGGTTGTAAAGATTCGTTAGACGAAAAACATTACTCGGATTAGCGTTTTGTATACGTTGTTCCGGAGTAGCACGTCCGTCACCACATCCAGGAATCACAAATAACAATGAAAAAACACCCAACAGAAACTTTTTATTCATTTTTTTCCCCTGTAAGTTGGTGGCGTCAGCACGACAACTGACGCCACCGTAATCCCATGTTGAACAACTACAGATCATTCGCACTGGCTACATTACCATCGTTGCGTTTGGCCAGATTGATAAGCACTTGAATGTCAGCATTGAAAGGNATCGTTTTTACTGATCCATCNCTCATGCTGGCAGAGAAAACACCAGGATGTGCCGAACCGAAACCTTGCTCGACAATTCGTGTCTCGCCATTACTTCCCTGTCCATACTGGAACCACCAGCCCCAAGGACGCTCCTGAAAATCTCCTCGGGGAGTACCGAAGTTATTTGTACCGAAGTAACGAATAGAACCCCAATCACTCGGTGCAAAACGACCTGGATCTTCCCACCACATGGCGCCACCACCAGTCATCTGATAGTTCTGTCCCCAAGCTGACTTCTCAGCAAGCAGTATCGTATTACTTGAACCATCTGTAATTTCAGCAAAACTCACCCGTTTATATGGGACACACGTNGGTGACGAGCCACCAAGCCAAGCATTGTGCGTTCCCTTCTTAATTGTACCTGTCCAGACATTTGCTTCTTCATTGGGATCATTGGCCTTCCAGTTTTCCCAGACGCGGGCGGCTCCCGCCCAATCAGGTTCTGCAGTCATGCAGCCTGCATAGTCAGTTAAATGAAACACGTCTGCACCGTTGTCTGTAAAGCGCAGTCCACGGGAAGGACATGTATGCTCGAGAATCTCAGCATCAAGAATCGCGTTCCATCCGCCACTCTTACGAAGTTCATAGACGTTCATTTGTTCCGTGTAAGGAAGAATCTGATAAGCCCAACCACCGTTTTCTCTGGATGATGCCGGGTTGTTGATTTCTCCAGTGCCCCAGAATGTTTGTGCTTGTCCTCCAGCAGAAGGAAAGCTTTGGTTTGTCGACTCATAATTCAAACAACCAAGAGAAAGTTGTTTGAGGTTGTTGCCGCAACTGTTACGCCGCGCAGCTTCGCGAGCCTGCTGCACAGCTGGTAGGAGAAGGCCAACAAGCACACCAATAATTGCAATAACTACGAGAAGTTCGATAAGCGTGAAGCCCCGTCGGCTCACAGTTTTCATCCCCATGATTAGCTCCTTTGAGAAAAGTGAAGAACGCGTTAAATGCAGATTGAGACGTCTGGCAAATCGTGATGAAGTTCAAAGACGTGAAAAGGCCAAACTGCCACGACCCCGTTTGGAACCGTTTTCTTGCAAATACCCCTATTTGGTCCGCCGCAAGAAACCGGTTTCATTAAATATAGGGTTGTCGGTGAAGACGTCAAGTCTTTTTCTGATTTTTTGAGTCCCGGTTACAACTTCACCCGAGGAAAACGATGCGACTTAAAATAAAGCTTTTTTCTATCGTCTAGGATTTAAGCCATAGGGTGTTCATCTCGCTCATTACCCACCAATTCGAGGGAAAATCTGTTTTTTTAACCGTCGGTAACATATTCGATTTGTGAAACCAGTTTCATGTTTATTTTTGCATGGAAGTGGGGATACATAGGGGATAGGTCTCATCCCACACAATGTGACGATCCCACAGGCGTTCCGTGAATATAAGGCTTTGAACGCAGTAATGCTCAGAATGTGAGTCCACAACCTATGATCAGGCTCACTTACGGAACGACCAAATCGGCCTACTTACTGATAGATGGCTGACAGTAACTCAGTGCGAGCAGTGCGTAGCTCGTTACCAAATTAGCATCACCTTCCAGCCATCGGGAGTTGTTATTCACCCATGAGCCATCTTCGTTCTGGCTACTAAGAAGAGCACCCACCAGATCTTTTCGCCAGTCATGGGCTTTCCCATCAATACCTATAACTTGATCCTGCCCCAGAACATGAAGTGCCTTAGCAGCTGTGTGGAAATAGTAAAACAAACCAGCATCACCCATGCCAGGGTTTTCTGCAAAGGTGTAGTGTCGTTTAAGCCATTCTATCGCTGCAACCACACGGGGATCATCTGCTGAAACACCAGCATAGATCATACTCCTCAACCCGGAGTATGTCATTGACCCATAGCTGCGCAAACCACCAGTTGGTGTTGTGCCAGCCTGACTCTCACCCCCATTTGCTGGCGTATAAAAAAAGCCACCATCTGGATTTTTGTTTGCAACATCGAGTATGTCGTAGACGCCCTCAAGGTTTTGAGATCGCGAGACAAAAATCAACGCACGCTGAATAGCAGGGTCATCTGAACTGGCTCCCACACCTTTCAAAGCATCGATGAGAAAGGCNGTATTNGATAGATCTGGTCGCTCGTGTCGTCCGTATCCGGCTCCACCATACTCAGGATCAGCATACGTATTTCCTTCACTTTCATCCCACTGTATCACCGTGAGAAACTGCCTGGCTTTTTGGATTATTTCCTCGTATTGACCGGAACTATTGCACTCGTGAAGAGCAAGTATGGCAATTGATGTTTCATAATTTGCAACTGCTGATTCAGGCTGATAGATGCCACCATCCGATTGCTGAAACGTAAGAAGGTATGCAACTGCTCGCGACACCATTCGNCTATCAATAGCCGTTCCGGTCCGAACAAGTGCAGTGATACAAAGGGCGGTAATTGCCGGACCACTTTTGGGTGAGAAACTTCCATCCGACTGTTGACCAGAATCCTGCAAATACTGCGATGCTCTGAAAATCGCGTGCTCAATTGCTTCAGGTGTGGTCGCTNTGACCTTCGCTTGGAAGGCACCACAGATGGTAAGTGAACAAACCAACGGCACNAGAAACAGTCTGTGAGCAATCATGACTAACTTCCTTCATTGAACACCCCGACCTCGTCGGCACACGGTNGGAATCAACGGCACCAAAAATTACAAACTCACGTATTATACAAGGAATACTGGTGTGAGTAAAAGTTGCGTTATAGCCTGTCGCAACATGTCTCATACTGGTGCGGATGGCATGGCTCGCGGGTATGGTGGAATCTCTCTTGGGGGAAGATCAATGCCATATTCAACCTCCCACTCACTTCGCTCAGCATTGTCGGCGTAGTACGTAAGCCAAATCAATGAATCGATCACAGGTTCTGGGTACCATTCGCCATCAGAAATTTCAGGAACTCGACCTGCAACGCTACAATCCCAGTGGAAATAATTATCCGGTAAATCAACACGCTTGATTGCCGTTGGAAGGATTTCTTTCCGGATCAGATTGTAAAGTTCATGATCTGAAAGATGGTCCGTAAAGTCGAGAATAATTCGACCTTGGTAGAGTCTTTCGATAACCGCCCACAACTCTTCCCGAAGATGTTCTTCACTCAGATTACAAGACGGTTGCAACACAAGTGAGGGACTGAACCAGCGGCCGACAGGCAAAACTGGCGCCTGCTCCCAAGCCAACATCGATTCAAGATAACGATTTTCTACCTCCGTAGGCATTTCAAAAAAATCGATATCACCAAATGTTTCATCCTCTAAGAATGGCTCGATTGCGTCTCGCAATGCTGCATTCTGCAGAAGACATGACACTTCTTCGGGAGTCGGTGCGTTTGTGAAATTCATGGTGCGACCTAATGAAGGCGGCGGAATCAAGGAATCGCGGGGAACAACAATGTTGTTTTTCCCTACCCCCGACATTACCAACGTGAGTTGGCGACGCAACAAATTGAAAGCTCATTTTACTGAGAAAATCTGTCTGTGTTTCGGCATGACCGTTACGACACGACAAGTCTTCGTTGGCCTTCAAAATCAGCACATTTCACCGACGTTACCACAATTAGTTTTCTGGTACCGGATACTGCTATTTTGGGCAGATTTTGAGGCTTGCCAGAGTTTCTAGGCACTCTGCTGACCGGACGCCGTTGCCTCAAGAGCAGAAATCTTATTCAATCGCCGTTCATGACGGCCGCCCTCAAAATCCGTATTGAGCCAGATTTCTGTCATTTTTTCCTGCTGTTCCGCTCCGACCATTTCTGCAGCCAGACAGAGAACATTCAAATCATTGTGCCGTCGGCTCATTTCAGCAGCAACCTCATCATGGCACGTCGCNGCGCGAACACCCGGAATTTTATTTGCGGCAATAGCCATCCCNACACCGGTACAACAGAGCAAAATTCCTCTGTCTACTGCACCATCGGCAACCTGACGGGACACATCAGCAGCAACATCTGGATAATCAACTGCTGTTTCATCGTAGCTCCCACAGTCTTTTACGGAATGACCGTGGCGCTCCAAAAATCCGATCAGACGACGGCGGGCATCAACACCTCGATGATCGCTTCCGATCGCAATTTTCATTCATTTAATCCAGGCTGCAGGCCATGGCTCCCGCATGAAAACATAGTTTCGAATCGCTCATCCTGCCCATTCGACTTACTAGAATTCCACAAAAGACTTACTGTTCCAGCGAACTTCGGAAATCCAGTATATCCATTCGCGCGTCAAGATGCTCACGGATTTGCTGAGCACACTGATTGTAGGCTTCTGCAGTCCCTCCAAACGGATCCAACACGTCTTGATTTGTAGGAGATAGCATGTGAACCCGGTCAGCAAAGTTCGGAAACTGGCCGAGAATTGCTGCCCGATGGGCAGATGTCATCGTCCACACAATGGNTGCTTTTTCAAGTAACTCTTCTGTCAATATTTGGCTGGTGTGACCACTCAAATCAATGCCTGATTGTTTCATCGTTTGAAACGCCTTCTCGCTTGCCGGACTCCCTCCCCAACCAGATAAGCCGGCACTTTTGACCTCAAAACCGCGGTCCCGGATTTCCTCAGTCGAACAATTTAATTTTTCCGCTATTTTCGCACGAAACAATGCTTCGGCCATCGGACTGCGACAGGTGTTTCCCGTACAAACGAAAAGTACTGTAAAGCGTGCAAAATCTTGAAGCTCTTCCTTACTGAACGTGTTGCCACGAANAATCTGAAAACCAGTAGCATGGATTTCAATTGTTGAAACGAGTTCCTGAATTGGCTGTCTGCCATCATCTATGACAAGGAATGACTTCTTATCTTGTCCACAAAAATCCAAAAGATCTGTAACCGTCTTAGGCGGCTCCGTGCTTCCACTAGGCTCTGCAAGCACAACAGGGCCCGCAAAAAGTCGCATGCAGTCCTGCAGCATCCGATGCCTCGGCGCTCGCAAGCGAATACGGTTATCACACAAAACATACGGTTGGGTCGACACTGGTAGTTGATGCACCAAACCATCTGGATGATTCCCGGACACCAGCATCGACAAAGGACCTGGCCAGCATTGTCGTGCAAATCGCAAAGCAAGTGGTGTCATTGCTGGTGCCCAGTCAGTCGCTTCATCACTGCTCTTTATGGCAATAGTCAGTTGGGGCTCATGCTCTACAGCATCGGCGAACGCACAAACTTTTCTAACAGCAGTCTCATGTGTACCCGCAGCAGCTATGCAATAGTTCGATTCAGTTGGTACTCCAACGACTTTTCCTTCAGCAAGCGCTTGCACCACGCGATGCACCACATCACGCAGATCATCAGACTCCTTGAGATTAATAACAGTGGGTGACATATATTCCGTTATGAAGCATGGATACGCGTAGATTCTGAGCAAATTCCTCTTTTGCTGCCTAAGAGTCGTCGGCAAAATTCGGAGGCTACACCAATAGGTTAAGCATCGCAGACTGGGTAAGCCTACTTTAACCGATGTTTANGGGAACAAATTCGTTATTCCGGGAAAATAGGTTGTTGTCTCCACATCTGACAACTTTTCACCTTGTGGAGACCAGAGTTGCTTCGGTATTTCTCAGCGGTCCGGTGTAGAGGTCCCAAGTCCGCTTGGCTTGATACTCCATGCCTATGACTGACNAATTGACTGAGCCGTATCACCTATGCCGAACACCCGTATCTCTAAAGAATGCACCATTGCGGCTTCTCGATTCACCACATGCATGGTGATCGTTCGTCTGCTTTGCATTGCTGGATTACTGANTGTTCTAACAGGATCAGAATATGCTTTTGCTCAATCAGGCAGCATCGAACAGCCAGACAGTATCGACCTGCTTCCTTCAACTGGTCGTGACACCAATCAAGACGAACGGATTGTTGAGGTACGAATTGAAGGAAATGAGACTGTTGAAATCTCAAAGCTACCGCAACTCAATACACGCGCTGGGCAAATTTTTGATCCGCAAGCCATTGAAGAAGATGTGCGAACACTCCATCGNACGCGAAAATTTATTGATGTCTTGCCTAAATATGTGCGAGTCCGTCAAGGGGTCGTNGTCGTCTTTACTGTAGTTGAGCGTCCAACATTACGTTATGTGAAATTTGTTGGTAACGAACGTGTGACAACTCGAACATTACGAAAGAAAGCGGAAATCGATGTTGGTGATTCCATTGATAGCTATGTAGTCGAAGAAGCCCGTCGGCGAGTTGAAAGTTACTATCATGAAAAAGGGTATGACAAAGCTCGTGTAACCACCGTTGAAGGAACAAAACCTGGCGATAGAGGAGCGGTCTTTCTGGTTGATGAGGGTCGTAGNCGTAAATCTTTCTGGACAACGTTTGTTGGGAACACCATCGCAACCGATGCTCGATTACTTACACAGATAAAATCTAAACCAGGATTTTTCTGGTTCCTGGGTGGCGACGTTGACCACGAAAAAATTGATGCTGATGTTGATACGCTCACTGCCTATTACCGCAGCCTTGGTTTTTTCCAGGCACGCGTTGGTCGCGAGGTGCAAGTTATCAATGGCATTGGCCGAGATTGGGCTTTGCTCACTTTTGTCATCAATGAGGGGCCTCGTTACCGCGTTCGAAATGTTTCATTTCTGGGCAACAGCCGGTTTAAAGGAGAATTCCTTGAGCGTGATCTAAAACTTAAAAGTGGTGAATTCTTCAATCATGATCATATGGACGCCGACTTGAATCTGATTCGTGATATTTATGGCGGTCGTGGTTTTGTATTCGCTGACATCCAAGCAGACCCCCGATTTCTTGAAGAGCCTGGTGAACTCGATCTGGTGTACAAAGTTGCCGAGGGACAGCGATATCGGGTTGGACAAATTAACGTACGTATTGGTGGTGAGAATCCACATACTCGCCACAGCGTCATATTAAATCGGCTATCTCTACGACCTGGTGACATTCTTGATATTCGAAAACTGCGCTCTGATGAACGACGAATTGCATCAAGTGGTCTCTTCCTTAATGAACCTGCGAGAGGAGAAGGACCACGAATTGTTTTTAGTAAACCTGATCCATCTGAACAATTAATAGCTCGTGAACCAAATCAAAATGGTTTTCGAGGTCAGAGCCCTGACGATGGTGATGCCGTGCTTGACCTCGTGCTCAAAGGCGAATTAGCTCCATCACCGTCTGAGCGAGAATCTGCAGAGTCTGCTGGTGAGCACGCTCCAAATAACAAGAACTCAGTCCACCCTGCTGAAATACGTGAGCAGCCACAATGGCGGGGACAAAGTCCGGCATACGGATATCAACCTCCTGCAACGACTACCCCAGCTAATGCAGGAAGCCCTCCGGCCTACAGACAATCTTTTCCTCAACAGGCGCCATCTGCTCTCCCTGAAGGTGTTCCCGGTCCATCAACCACCCAAAACACAAATACTGCTGCATGGGGGGGCTCTGCGATAGGGGCGACAAGCCCGGGTGCAATTGACTATGGTCGAATTCCACCAGCCTCTC
This sequence comes from Planctomycetaceae bacterium, assembly GCA_002694955.1. The sequence continues at coordinate 7,231 of NZNR01000029.1, read as the reverse complement.
CAACAGCAACACCGATGGTTGCCCAGCAGCCTGTCGCACAACCTCAAGCTGCTCCCACCACACCCTCTGGTTATGCTCAGTCAGGTTTTGGTCAACCAGGTTTTTCAGATCCTTCTGGCTTTGATCCACTTCCAAATGTTCCTGGTTTTGGTCAACCAGGGCTTCCACAACAAGGTTTCGCTCAGCCACCTGTTCAAGTGTTTCCTGGAAATGAACCGTACGTCGTTGTTGATGTAAACGCTGAAGAAACACAGACCGGCCGACTCATGATCGGGGCAGGGGTCAACTCCAATGCAGGCTTGGTCGGAAACATTGTTATTGATGAACAGAATTTTGATATCACTCGGCTTCCAACCAGTTGGGAAGACATACGAAATGGCACGGCTTTTCGTGGTGCCGGCCAAAGGTTTCGACTGGAAGCAGCACCTGGTACAGAGTTGCAGCGATACACTGCGACCTTCCAAGAACCGTATCTTTTTGATACTCGCGTCGGACTTTCAACGAGTGCCTCATACTTCACCCGTTACTTTTTCGATTGGGCTGAAGGTCGTGTAGGAGGCCGTGTTGGCCTTGGGTATCAATTTGTCTTTGCACCCGATTTTTCTGTGAATGCAGGCTTCCGTGGTGAAAGCGTTGATATCTTCAACCCTCGTGTTCCTGGGGTACCTGACATCGATAACATGCTTGGAAAAAATTCGGTGTACGGTTTCAGTGCCGGTCTTATTCATGACACTCGAGACAGCCCTTTTCTGCCTACAGAAGGCCATCTCGCCACGGTTGAATTTGAACAAGTAATAGGTACCTTCATCTATCCACGAGGTGTCTTTGAAGCTCGACAATACTTCCTTCTGAATCAGCGACCCGATGGTTCGGGCCGACATGTCTTGTCGGCGGGCACCATACTCGGATTCTCTGGTCCTGATACGCCGTCGTACGACAACTTCTATGCTGGTGGATACAACACCCTACGTGGTTTTGTTTTTCGTGGTGCAAGTCCACGGCAGCGAAGTACAACCACAGGCCAGGAAGCAATTGTTGGTGGACCATTTGAATGGTTAAACACCATTGAATATATGTTTCCGATTACTGCCGATGATTCACTTCGTGGTGTTGTCTTTACTGATTTTGGTACCGTTGAACAAAACGTAACAATTAAAGACTTTCGAGTATCGCCAGGATTCGGCCTCCGAATCACTATGCCTGCACTTGGACCAGCTCCGATTGCCCTCGATTTTGCAGTACCTGTTTCATACGCCGAGTTTGACAGCCAGCAACTCTTTAGCTTCTTTGTTGGGTTCGCACGATAATCACGTGCTCTAACAGGGATTTCTTTCAATAACGGATTTTGCAGCTGCAGAGCCTGCGACATACGCACTTGACCAAGCCCACTGGAAATTAAAGCCTCCGATTCGACCATCCACATCAAGTACTTCACCGGCGAGGTAAAGACCTGGACACTTTCTACTTTCCATGGTTTCTAGATTCACCTCTGCGAGTGGGACACCACCGGCCGTAGCCTCGGCCACAGAGAAACCTCGATCACCAGTTACTGGTAATGGAGTTGCCACGATACTCTGAACCAGTTTTTTTCGAATGGGACGAGTCAGGTCGCCGACGAACGGAGCCTGCGACTCTAAACAGATGCGTCGAGCCAATCTATCTGGAAGCCGTTGTCGCAACACGCCCAATGCTCCTGTTCGCTGAGACTGCAGCAGCTTATCGACAGTTTCAGCATCCAGTCCAGGCAACCAGTTCATGCTCAACTGAACATCAGAATTGGCATTTCGTTCAATCAGCCAATGACGACTGATGTCAAGAATAGCTGGACCTGAAAGACCGAGATGCGTGCAAAGTGTACTGCCGGAACAGGAAAAAATTCGTTTCCCCGATGCTGTAGAAAGTGTAACTGTTGTTGGAACGGTTACACCGGATAGCTGTCTTATCCAATGACTATCTTCTAAAATAAGTGGAACTAGAGCAGGAACTAAGGGTTTTGTAATTGTGTGTCCTAGTCTTTCAACCAGTTTATAGCCGCCACCGTCTGAGCCACTCTTGGGCAATGATTTTCCACCTGTACACACAATGACGTGTTGAGCCACCACCACACCACAAGTGGACACGACACGGAACCACGGCCCCTGCTTGACCCCCTTGGCTATCTCATCGGCTGTAAGTTGTTCAATTTCAGTAACACGTGCTGGATGTGCTAGTGACGCATGTACTTTTTTCGCCTGTTCAATTAACGCATGAAGAATTGTTCTTGCTGAGTCCGTAACCGGAAATAATTTCCCTGTCTCTTCTTCCTTGAGTTCAACACCTGCGCTAGAAAAAAATTGAATCACCTGTGCTACCGTAAAGCGACGCAACACTTTGCGAATAGCCGCCGGGCTGCTTCCAGCAAAATCGTGTTCTGTGACACGACGGTGGGTTACATTGCAACGACCGCCACCAGCTACGAGAATCTTGGCACCAAGTTTTTTCGCTCCATCAAAGACTGCGATACGAATTGGATAGGATTCTAAATTTTTCCCTGCCCATATTGTCGCAAAGAGGCCAGCGGCTCCCGCACCAATAATTGCAATATCGACCTGCTCTTCATCGCGCCCGAGTGACATTTTGTATGAATCCTACATCTCACTGTTTATTTTTGGCACTCTGGTAAGAGTTTTTCATTGAATAACATTACTTATGTGGACGAGGACCGCGATTGTCCGTTGCCAAGTTGGCTACCTAAGCATGAATATGCAGCAGTATTATAAATGTGCAGCAATATCATAGTGTGCATCCAGATTGAACTACCGCAAAGTATTCAACGTGTCTGCTATCAACTTCTACTTATACCGTTCTTTTATTCATAAACACTGATTTGAAAAATCACATGTCAAACAAAGGCACCAAAACGTTGCAAAGAAAGCTGACTTCTCTTTGTTCGAGCTGGTGTTTCCTTGCTCTCGTTCTCAATGGTATTACGGTCGCATCTGACGACACCACGCTTCAAACACTTGAATTTAATCGAGACATTCGTCCGATACTCGCTGAAAACTGTTTCTACTGTCACGGGCCAGACCCAAACAAACGAAAAGCTGATCTTCGTCTCGATCAACGACAATCAGCATTAGATGCTGGGGCTCTTGGTCCTTCCGGGAGTTTGATCATCGATCGCATCCATTCCGATGATAGTGATCTTCTTATGCCACCACCGGACTCGAATCGGCATCTTTCTCAGCGTGACAAAAAAATGCTTACGCGATGGATTCATGAAGGGGCCACGTATCAAACACACTGGGCGTTTGTCGCTCCTGTTCAGAAAATGCCACCATTGATTGACACCCCAACGCTTCAGTATTGGCCAAAAAATTCTGTCGATAATTTTATTCTTGCTGAACTTGAAAACGTGGGTCTTACACCATCACCGGAAGCCAGTAGGGAAACATTAATTAGACGTCTTTATGCTGATCTTATTGGGCTTCCACCATCACAAGAAGAAGTCGATGAATTTCTCACGGATCAGTCACCAGATGCCTATGAACAGTTGGTCGATCACTTGTTGGCCAGTCAACACTATGGTGAACGCATGGCAATGGCATGGCTCGATGCCGCTCGCTTTGCCGATAGCAATGGTTTTCAACAGGATGGTGACACATGGCAATGGATCTGGAGAGATTGGGTGATCAATGCACTGAATGACGACATGCCATTCGATCAGTTTTCAATTGAGCAACTTGCAGGAGACCTTTTGCCGGACGCAACACAACAGCAACAAATTGCTACTGCATTTAACCGGAATCATCTTTTGAATGGTGAAGGAGGTGCAATTGCCGAAGAACAGCGATTTAACAACCTTTTCGATCGGGTCGACACAACAAGCACAACCTGGCTTGGTCTCACGATGGCATGCGCACAGTGCCATGACCACAAGTATGATCCTTTGACGCAGTCCGATTATTACCGGTTGCTCCACGTCTTCAATCAGGTCTCAGAAACTGGGCGCCCCGGCCGGCAGTCAACTCGTATACGTGTTGCCACACCGTTTCTAGAAGTGGCTACAGCTGATCAAAAAAAACAGTTGTCACAGTTTAAACAGAACATGAGACTCCTCGAGAAAGATGCAAAGCCAATTATTGACGTTGCATATACAGCGTGGAAGTCAGGCTTGTTCTCTGACGGGCAGGCTGCAGATGGAAAAGACCTTCCACGGTCACTCACACCGTTACTCCGAAAGCCAAAAGACACGCTATCCGATGCTGAAAAGAAAAAAATCGAAAGTGGCCTGCGAAACTTTTTTGATACGAAAGTGAGGAGGTCAGTCACAAAACATGTCTCAGTCGTTACTGAGTATGAAAAAGCCAAGCAGGCTCATGATGCGTTTAACGGTGATAAGATTCCACGAGTCATGATTATGAACGATGACAAGCCACGAGAAACACGTGTGCTTGATCGAGGTGACTATCTCTCACCAATCGGTGACGCTCTTACTTTCGCACCGCCGGCAAACCTGCCACCCTTACCTGACACGTTTCCAAAAAATCGGCTAGGACTGGCACAATGGTTGTTTCTCCCAGATCATCCGCTTACAGCTCGTGTTCAAGTCAATCGGATGTGGCAACATTTTTTCGGCACTGGTCTTGTCAAGACGACAGAAGACATGGGCGTGCAAAGTGAATACCCACGGCACCTTGCTCTTCTTGATTGGCTTGCAATTGAATTCCAAAAACAAGGCTGGAGCCAGAAGTCCATGCATAAATTACTTCTCATGAGCGCAACGTATCGGCAAACAAGCAAGATAAATGCCGACCAACTAGAGAAGGATCCAGAAAATCGACTTCATGGGCGTGCCAGTCGTTTTCGGATGCCTGCAATGGTTTTACGTGATTGGGCACTCGCGTGTAGTGGTCTACTCAGTGAAGAGATTGGAGGCCCTCCGGTATACCCATACCAGCCTGATCAGATCTGGGAATCACTGGCAATTACGAAAGAACGGGATTTCACCTACCCTCAATCGACCGGAACAGACCTCTATCGCCGAAGCATCTATACCTTCTGGCGACGAACTGTTGCACCAGCCAATATGTTCGATTCTGCCAACCGTCGCACATGCACCGTTCGTCTCAACCAAACATGTACGCCACTCCATGCACTGACGACTCTAAACGACCCAACATGGGTTGAGGCAGCCCGCTCTCTTGCCGAGCGGTGCATTGCAAGCCGGAATACGCTTGATGAGCAGATTGCTTTTGCATTTCGTACCGTTCTATGCCGGCAGCCAACACTATCGGAACATGCCATTCTTGCAGATATGTTCACAAATCAACACTCTCAGATAAGCATTGAGTCAGCACACACATTCCTTGGCGGAGATACGCACGCAAAAGAGAAGTTCTCTGACCCTGTGCCGCTCGCTGCATTATCGCATGTCTGTCTCGCAATCCTGAATCTTGATGAAGCACTCACGCGAGAATAGAAGCTTAAACTTTATACACGTCTTTATGCCGGTAAAGTATCGATGAAAGGGCTCGAGTCATGCATGAATTATTGAGTGAAAATATAAAGCGTGTTACTCGCCGCCAACTCTTTGGATCAGCAAGACAGGGAATTGGGCTTGCTGCTTTGGCATCACTGTTTCAACGGAATAGTGATTGTAAAGGGAGCGAGCTGGGACTCGCTGATCTTCCACACCACGCTCCGCGTGCGAAACGAATGGTGATGCTTTGGCAAGGCGGAGGACCTTCTCATGTTGATCTCTTCGATCCGAAAGACACACTCTTCAAACGATCTGGTGAAAATGTTCCAGATAGTGTTCGAGGCACAACTCGTCTGTCAACAATGTCGAGTGGGTATTCCCAATGGCCCGTCGTTGCACCAATAAAACAATTTCGACGGTATGGCCAGTGTGGTATGGAACTCAGTGAAATGCTTCCGGCAATTGGCGAGCTAGCTGATGATCTATGTCTTGTTCGAAGCCTTCATACTGAGGCTGTCAATCATGCACCTGGTGTCACATTTTTTCTCACAGGAAGCCAGGTTCCTGGACGTCCAAGCCTTGGCGCATGGGTATCCTATGGCCTCGGATGCGAAACTGAAGAGCTGCCTGCTTTTGTTGTCATGACATCGTCCGATGAAGCAAAGAGCTGTGGACAACTCTTTTTTGATTACTACTGGGGTTCCGGTTTTCTTCCAAGTCGCTTTCAAGGAGTAAAATTCCGAAACACAGGAGAGCCTGTTCCGTATCTTGCAAATCCACCTGGTATCAGTCGTGCTGCTCGTCGAGCTTTACTGGATGACCTTGCCGTCATGAACGCCAAGCACCGGGCAGACTACGGTGATCCAGAGATTGATACTCGAATTGCCTCGTATGAGATGGCCTTCCAGATGCAAGCAAGTGTGCCAGATCTCATTGACTTCTCAGATGAACCAAAACATGTACTTGAGCGGTATGGACATGATGTGCATAAGAAGGGTTCATTCGCTTTTAACTGTCTTGTAGCGAGAAGACTACTGGAACGTGGCACACGATTTGTTCAGTTAATGCATGCCGGTTGGGACCAACACAGTAATCTACACACTCAACTTGAAATTCAGTGTCGCGACACACAAGGACCATCTGCTGCACTGGTACAGGATCTTAAAGATCGTGGATTGCTAGAAGATACACTCGTGGCGTGGGGTGGTGAATTTGGCCGTACTCCCTTTGGACAAGGTGATCCAGTGAACCCAAAGGGCCGTGACCATTTTGGAAAGGCCTTTTCATGGTGGCTAACAGGCGGAGGAGTAAAAAGTGGATACGTCCACGGTGCCACAGATGAGTATGCCTGGAATATTACGACTGACCCAGTTCACGTTCACGACATGCAGGCCACAATCATGCAATTGCTCGGCATTGATCACACCCGCCTGACATACCGATATCAGGGGCGTCAGTTCCGACTCACCGATGTCCACGGCAAGGTTGTCACGAGTATTCTCCATTGACAGTGAACAATCTTATTCGAAAGCAATGATTTCCGTCTGTGTCTAGTCAAAAAGCATCCGGTAAACGCTACTTCACATCACTATTCACTGATCAAAGGCATCGCTTCTCAATCGTTCCAAAAAGAGTCCGAAACATGGGTGCGAAAATTGGTCTAGTCACACGCAAAAATATCTCAAGAATAGCCCACCTTTGAGGGGTCAAAGCGAGTAATCCGGCTAAATTCGTTACAAATAACCCAGTCTACGGTTTATCCGGAAAAAT
>NZNR01000028.1 GCA_002694955.1 Planctomycetaceae bacterium | reverse complement strand
CTCGCCGAACGAAGAATTGTAGTTCTCGACTTGGCGATGATGGTCGCTGGCACAAAATACCGTGGCCAGTTTGAAGAACGGATTAAGGCCGTCATGAATGAAGTCCGACGAGCCAAAAATACCATTCTTTTTATTGACGAACTTCATACACTCGTTGGGGCTGGTGGAGCGGAGGGCGCTATTGACGCCTCGAATGTTCTTAAGCCCGCCCTCGCTCGTGGTGAAATCCAGTGTATTGGTGCAACCACACTGGATGAATACCGCAAATACATTGAAAAGGATTCGGCGCTCGACAGGCGTTTCCAACTTGTCATGGTAGAACCCGCTTCGAAAAAAGAAGCGATTGAAATCCTAAAGGGTCTCCGAGATCGCTACGAAAGTCACCATAGAGTATCGATTACAGATGATGCGCTTGAAGCGTCAGTTGAGCTATCTAGCCGCTACATCACCGGCCGCGCGCTTCCTGACAAGGCAATTGATGTTATTGATGAAGCTGGAGCCCGAGTGAGACTGAAGGCAATGACGCGCCCACCAGACCTCAAAGAAATTGACGAAGAAGTCGATCGCCTGAATAAGGAAAAAGAGGAGGCTGTTGCCAACCAAGATTTTGAGAAAGCGGCCGCACTCAGAGATCAAGCTGATAAACTGAAGAAAAAGAAACAACAAATGACCAAGGAATGGCGAGACAAGTCTCGTGAGGCCGACGGCGTTGTTGATGAGGAGGTGGTTGCTGAAGTTGTTTCGAAGATGACTGGCATTCCTTTGACAAGAATGTCAACTGAAGATAGCCAGCGTTTAATGCAGATGGAAGATTCACTCCACAAGCGAGTAATAGGTCAAGACGCGGCTATCGAAAGTATTTCCAAGGCAGTTCGCCGAAGTCGTTCGGGCCTCAAAGACCCCAAGCGCCCGATTGGTTGCTTTGTTTTGGCTGGCCCAACAGGAGTTGGGAAAACACTCTTAGCCAAAGCACTTGCTGAATTCATGTTTGGGGACGACGACGCGCTCATATCGATTGATATGAGTGAGTATATGGAAAAGCACAACGTAAGCCGCCTCGTTGGCGCTCCTCCTGGATACGTTGGATTTGAAGAGGGAGGCCAACTCACTGAGAAGATTCGACGCCGTCCGTATGCTGTTGTTCTCCTTGATGAGATCGAAAAAGCTCATCCAGATGTCTTCAATATGCTCCTTCAAGTAATGGAAGAAGGCCGGCTCACAGACTCCTTTGGGAGAAACGTTGATTTTCGTAATACGATTCTCATCATGACGACCAATGCGGGCGCTGAGGCAATAAAAAATGAATCCGCCTTTGGCTTCCAGAAGCCCGAGGACGACAGTGGATATGAGAGTATGAAGGCCCGAGTCAATGAACGAATTGAGAAGGTTTTCCGCCCAGAATTTATCAACCGGCTCGATGACCTTATTGTCTTCCATCATTTAACTGTTGAGAACCTCAAAGCAGTTATTGATATCGAGCTCGCAAAAGTCCGGGAGCGACTACTCGAGCGTGGTCTCAAGCTCGAACTTACAGATGAATCGAAACAGTTTCTTATTAAGAAGGGATCTGACACCGATTTCGGAGCTCGACCACTTCGGCGTGCGCTGGAAAACTACATCGAAGATCCTGTTTCAGAGGAACTGCTGAAGGGTGAATTTGAAGGAAAAGACACCATTCAAGTGGACTGCAAAGAAGTAGCTGGAAAGAAACAGTTGGTCTTTCAGGGGATCATCACTGCCGAACCGGTAGCTGCGGGAGCTTCAGACGAATCAGGCACTTGAAAGAAGAGCCTATAGCATTGCTAAAGAGGCTCTCAATCACGGAATTTTTTGTCTTTTCAAAATGGTTGGCACATTGACCTGAGAACTTTCCGTAGACAAGTTCTCAGGTCACCGGATTTCTGCCAAAAGCCCGCAAATACCGCACTCTCCTCCTAAACGGCTCAAGGCGCCAGGTCCTTCCAGCCGATCTAATCCGCAAGGAGCGCTACCACTGCGGTGAAGGTCCGTCTATATGAATTTATCTGCCACCCAACAATCAGAACGAACTGCTGACAATGTTACTGGCTGGTTTGCAAGTCGAGTCGCTGATGTCGGTGATATGGCGATCACAATGGTGGCCAGTATTGGTGACGTAGCTCTTTTTTCCTTACGAACCATTGGGTGGTTGTTTGCGAGACGGCAACGGAGAGATGTGTTGATGCCAAGCTTTTATCAAATTGGTGTTTTATCACTTCCTGTCATCGCACTTACAGGTCTTTTTATTGGAATGGTCTTGGCAGTGCAGAGTTATGCGCAATTCAAAGCGCTTGGCCTACAGACACGACTTGGTTCTGTAATTAACCTTTCACTTATTCGTGAACTTGGCCCAGTACTCGCAGCAACGATGCTAGCCGGGCGGGTTGGGAGTGCCATGGCAGCAGAACTAGGCACAATGCGAGTTACAGAACAAATTGATGCCCTTGAAAGCATGGGGGCGAACCCTATTTATTATCTTGTTGTGCCTCGCTTTCTAGGCTGTCTTGTACTCATTCCTGCTCTGACGATTATGGCAGATTTTATGGGGGTACTCGGTGGCTACGTCTACTCTCATGGGATTCTTGGTATTGACTATCACCATTACTGGACAAATTCTCGCGCCTATATTGATTCCTTCGATTTTTTTATGGGGATCTTTAAAAGTTTCTTTTTTGGTGCCGCAATTGCTCTAGTCAGCTGTCACCACGGTTTTCATTGCGACCACGGTGCGCAAGGTGTTGGCCGAGCTGCCACAAATGCTTTTGTCCACTCATTTGTTCTCATTCTTGTGCTCGATCTTTTCTTGGGCATTGGGCTTAACAATGTACAGGACTACCTGCGACCAGAAGGTCCACGAAGCCTCTTATAAAAGACCCAACTTANAAAAANTCTACGATGACCACTTCCACTATTGCTGTACCACAACAGGCAACAACNGCAGAACCNTTGCTTTTGATTGATTCGCTTTCAATTACTTTTGGTGACCAGCAGATTTTACGTGACATTTCCCTCAAACTCACCTCTGGTGAAACTCTTGTTATTCTTGGCGAGAGTGGGTGTGGAAAAACTGTTCTCTTAAAAACAATGATTGGCCTNATACAGCCAACAAAAGGAGACATACGATTTGAAGACACCTCATTAGCTGTCATGACAGAACGAGAACTTGCCCATCTTCGGACACGCTATGGTTTTGTTTTTCAGGGTGCCGCTCTNTTTGATAGTGCTACAGTTGCTGACAACATTGCGTTTCCTTTGCGTGAACATACACAACTCGATGAAGATGAAATATCAAAGATTGTTGCCGAACTTGTAGCAGAAGTCGGTCTGCCACGTGCGGTACTCACAAAAAAACCAGTTGAATTATCTGGCGGCATGAGAAAACGCGCTGGTCTCGCACGTGCACTCGCATTGGACCCGCAGTTGGTGCTGTACGACGAGCCGACTACAGGGCTTGACCCGATTATGAGNGACGTCATTAATGAACTTATTCTGCGCGTCCACCAAAGACCAGAAACAACAAATGTCGTAGTCACACACGATATGACTACTGCCCATAAGGTAGCTGACAGAATTATCATGCTCTATCCACTTTCCCGGCTCAATCAGGGCGAATCACAAATAATTTTTAATGGCACACCGGAAGAACTTGACGAGTCAAAAGATCCTCGGGTCCAACAATTTGTTGAGGGCAAAGCAGGACAGCGACTCAACGAACTCCGGAAAGAGCAAATTAAAAAAGACTCCGCACCATACTCTGAGGCTAACGATCCAGGAGAACGATCATGAGTGAGCGTGTAATTCAATTTCGTGTTGGCGTGATGGTTTTAGCAACCGCCATCATCGCTGGAATACTAATTGTTTTGTTTGGAGATCTACCGAGTCTTGTCCAATCAACCTATCCACTGCGGATGAACTTCTCAGAGGCGAGAGGCGTTTCCAGCGGCACTCCCGTACGAAAAAATGGGATTCTTGTNGGACGAGTCAACTCGGTCATGCTCGACGAACTGGGTGGCGTAAGTGTTGTTGCTCAAATTGATTCCTATGTACCGGTCTACCGTGATGAGACACCACGCGTCGCGAGCACAATTCTTGGTGACGCAGAAATTGAACTTGTTGCAGGCCGCATTTCACCTCCCCGACAACGAATCACCACAGATGAAGTTTTACGCGGTGCAGTGTCGAAGGATCCTCTTGAACTTTTTTCCACACTCGAGCCAAAAGTAACTGCTTCCCTGGANTCACTCACTCGGGCAGGTGANGCTGTTGCTATGCTCTCTGAAAATATTGAGCGGATCTTTGTAAAAGAAGACATTCANATTGACCAGACNGTCAAGAAACTTGATGTTGCACTAGACACCTTTACAACAGCTATGAACAACGTGAATGACATTGTTGGCGACGCAGAAGCACGNGAAAAGCTTAAGGATTCTATCTACACCCTGCCGGATGTTCTCGTTGATTTGCGAAAGTCTGTCGGGGGAATTAGCGCAACCATTGATACTGCCGATCGCAATCTCCGAAATCTTGAAGGCNTCTCAAGACCCCTCGGTGAACGTGGTGCATCAATGGTACAGGGTATAGACCGNGCCATAAATCGCCTTGATACAGTTCTCGTTCAAGCAGCAACTTTCACTCAAGCCCTTAACGAATCTCAAGGCACACTTGGCAAACTGGTTCGCGATCCAGGGGTTTATAATGATCTGGCCCAAGCCGCGAANAACGTGAATCGCCTGACACAAGATTTACGGCCAATTATTGATGACGTTCGGGTGTTTACCGACAAGATTGCACGTCACCCAGAGCAACTTGGCGTGCGTGGCGCACTTGATCGAAAAACCGGCCTGAAGTAATCGTGGATAATACAAATTTACTTTACAAATCTGATGATCCGTCTTTTTTGTTCTCAGGGTCGAGGTGCATTTTACTCGGGTCTTGGGTCCGAATATCCGCTATTTGATCAAAACTGATTCCACGAAGTCTATTACCGTAACGATTCATCAACCACGGCATTGTTTGCTCAATCGTATCCGGCTGTAGCAAAACAAGGTCACCAGGTTTCACTGCATCAAGTACCGTCGCAGCAGAGGTTTCCCAATCCCCACCCGACTCGACGACGGCACGACGCTTTGACTGTGTTGTTCTCACGATACCTTCGGCAATAAGTCGTGTTATCTCCCCCGGACTGCGACCTCTCCTGTAGGCATCTTCATAGATAACAATGCGATCAAATGTCCTGCCCAAGAGTTCACCTTGTCGCAGAAGATCTTCATTCCGACGATCTCCTGCTGCTGAATATACTGCCGTTCTTTGAGCATCTGGTAGCTTTTCGAGTGTTAAACAGACCTGTTCCAAAGACGGTACGTTGTGTCCGTAGTCAACAATTACAGTAGCTCCATCTAATTCAAGCATATTGAATCGCCCAGGACTCCCGCCCAACCCACTCGAGAAGCCCTCGAGTCCGAGTCGGACCAACTCGAGTGGAACGCCCATGCTCCATGCTGCAGCAGCTGCCGCAAGTGCATTCTCAACCTGAAACGAAACCAAGCCCTGATGAACGAGGGGAACTTTTTCTAAATTCGCTAATCGAGTTTCACGAGGTCCATCACATAGTACGATCCACCCGTCACGGATTGTCGCACCAAGACCTCCTGCAGCCAAGTGTTCGCTTAGAACGGGAAACTCTGGATTAAGAGAGAAGTAAATCACCCGCCCCCGACACCATTTCTTCATATCGACAACCAGCGGATCTGCTGCATTGAGGACAGCTGCCCCACTTGGACGTACAGCGGCAACGATTGCACCTTTCNCCCAAGCGAGTTGTTCTGGGGTATCGATCTCATGCAGNCCNAGGTGATCACCTGAAGCAATATTGGTGACAACNGCNACATCACAAGCATCAAACCCACATCCTTCGCGAAGAATTCCTCCCCTTGCTGTTTCAAGAACGGCCGTTGTCACATTGGGTTGCGCTAATATTCGACGTGCACTTGCTGGCCCACTGCAATCTCCTGAATCGAGCTGTCTATCGTNTACCCACACGCCTTCCGTACAGGCAATGCCAACTGTAGCCCCACCGGTTGAGGCTACATGAGCCAGAAGGCGAGTAACTGTTGTTTTTCCGTTTGTGCCAGTTACTGCTGCAACAGGAACCCGACCATCATCACCGGTTTCAAAAAGAGTATCAATGATCGCTGAACCAACATCCCGTGACTCTCCAACCGTTGGCTCCAAATGCATTCGAAGCCCAGGACACGCATTTATTTCAACAACACCCCCATGCTGGATACTCAAGGGTTGATCAATGCGTGTCGCCATAATGTCAACCCCTGCAATATCAAGCCCAACTACTCGTACCGCATCGATGGCAAGCCGAATTGTATCTGGATGAACNAGGTCTGTAACATCCTCAGCTGTACCACCAGTACTCAGGTTTGCGTTCCTGCGGAGAAGAACAAGCTGCCCGTCATTCGGGATAGATTCCTTTGAAAAACCTTGCTCACGCAGGGCAACCTCAGCAGCAGCGTCAAGACATAAGAGAGAGAGTGATCCTGCATGATCATCACAACGACGTGGATTCCTATTTTCTTTTTGAACAAGCGTTTCAATCGTTGAAATACCATCACCTGTGATACANGGAGCGCAACGACGCNCTGCTGCAATAAGCTCTTCACCAACAACCAACAGCCGATAATCATCACCTGCTAGACAACGCTCAACAACAACCTCTTCCTCCTCTGAAATTGCCACAGAATACGCTTGGGAGACCTCGTCCTGTGTTGTCAACCCAACTGAAACACCTCGNCCCTGATTACCACAGCGAGGCTTGATAACTACTGGCAAGCCAATTTCCGTAGCCACTTCCCAGGCTTCTTCAGNAGAGAAAACTGGCTTTCCTTTGGCAATTGGAATGCCCGCTTCTTCAAGCAAATCTCGAGTCANCTCCTTATCTTGCGCGATTGCTTCGCTAACAGCTGATGTCTGGTCAGTCTCAGCCGCAATAATCCGACGCTGCTTNGAACCAATTCCAAGACGGACAAGTGACCCCTCACTGAGCCTACGTACTGGTATATCTCGACGGCGTGCTGCNTCCACGATCGAGCGAGTACTCGGCCCAAGTTGCTCGAGAAGTAGTTTCTCTCGCAAGGTCTCTATCGTTTGCTCAACATCAAACTGACTTCCNTCTATCGCTGCCACAAGCAGTGCATGTGCAGCACGCAAGCAATGAATTGCAAACTCTTCTTCCTTATATTCAATGATAACATTGTAAACGCCATGTTTTTTCGTCTCGTGCGCCCTTCCGTATCCAACTTCTGTACCAGCAAGTGATTGAAGTTCGAGTGTTACATGCTCAAGAACATGCCCCATCCAAGTGCCTGTCCGTAGCCGTTCAAAAAATCCACCACGCTCACCAATCGAGCAACGATGCTCGATCATCGTTGGCAACCAATTCATTAATCGTTCATTAAACCCCGCAAGCGTGTGCGAGGGATATTCCTCAAGCCATCCGAGATCAACACGTACTTCAAGAACCGGAAAGCGGGCCCACTGATTAGGACCTCGCAGGACTTTAATTGTGTCAATATTCATTGGCGAAAGGCACCATAGAGTATTTGTTGAGGCTGAATCCGAGTGGAGTAACAATCTATTGCAATGAGGACGCTTGATGAAAATTGATTAAGAGGGAAAGGACAGTCTTGGAGCCTCTTTGGTTGTGATCTACCATGTTTACAGCAAAATGATTGCTATAACGCAGCAGGGATCGAATTCGCTTCAATAATGATTCCAGAAAAACATGTTGCCCGTATTTCCGGGATTTCTTCTCGGCACGATTTCATTGAAACGGACCATGTTACGATACTATTTGGCGACACCAAATCCAAGTTTTATTCCTTCAATACTGTGCTCAATACCACTTTTGAGCATTTCATATGGAATGAAATCA
>NZNR01000027.1 GCA_002694955.1 Planctomycetaceae bacterium | reverse complement strand
CATGCGATTGAAGAACTGTTTCAGGTGCGAGTCAGCAAGGTCGCAGTGCAAAACAGGCTTGGCAAGATGCGTCGTAGTCGCATGCGTCGAGGGAGCACGAAGCCGTGGAAAAAGGCAATTGTGACACTCAATGCAGAGGATAAGATCACGCTCTTTTAGTTTCAGTAATTTTGTTTACAGGTTGTTGAAAAGAACGTATTGACGGGAAGTACTGATTAATGGGAATTCGAATTTACAAGCCGACAAGTGCCGGACGCCGCACCGCGAGTGTGTCGGATTTTGCTGAATTGACCCCCGGTGCAAGCGTTCCGAAGAACTTGCGAGTACGGAAAAAGAAAAATGGTGGCCGTAATAATCAAGGCAAGATTACAGCTCGCCATCGTGGTGGTGGCCATATGCAGCATTACCGCCTGATTGATTTCCGCCGCAACAAAGATGGTATTCCCGGCAAGGTTGACTCCATTCAATATGATCCAAACCGAACGTGCCGCATAGCTCTCATTCATTATGCCGATGGTGAGAAGCGGTTTATTTTGTCTCCTGACGGGCTCAAAGTAGGCGGCACGGTGGTTAGCGGTGCTGATGCAAGTCCGGAAGTCGGCAACTCATTGCCGTTATCGGCAATTCCTTTAAGTACCACAGTTCACAATATTGAGCTTCAGCCAGGCCGAGGTGGTCGGATGTGTAGGTCGGCTGGAACCTCAGCAACACTCATGGCCCGCGAAGCAGGCTGGGCACAAATATCGTTGCCTTCCGGTGAAATTCGTCGTGTTCCGGCAGCCTGCCGTGCAACTATTGGAGCTATCGGAAACTCAGAGCATATGAATGTTCGGCTTGGAAAAGCTGGTCGAAGCCGTTGGCTCGGTAGGAGACCTCATGTCCGTGGCACAGCAATGAACCCGATTGATCATCCGCATGGTGGTGGTGAGGGGAGAACAAAAGGTGGTCGTCATCCTGTCAGCCCGACAGGTAAAAGTGCGAAAGGTGGCGGAACGAGAAAGCCTCGGAAACCATCAGGTGCATCAATTATCCGGCGCCGAAAGAGTAAGCGGTACGGGCAGATTCGGGTGAAGTAAAAACAAATTTGAAGAATAGGCAAAAAAGCGACACGTAGGTGTGAATAAGGCAACTGGAAGGTAGATCATGGGACGCAGTTCAAAAAAAGGACCATTCGTTGATCCTCGGCTTTATGAAAAAGTTGAGAAGCAACTGTCTGGTGGTGATCGTGACCCAATCAAGACATGGTCACGTGCTTGTACGATTGTGCCCGAATTTATTGGGCTGACCTTCATGGTTCATAATGGTAAGCAGCACCTGAAGGTGTTTGTGACAGAGGACATGGTTGGTCACAAACTTGGAGAGTTTTCACCCAGCCGTACCTTTCGAGGTCATGGCGGGAAGGGAAAGTAACGAGGTATTCATGGCCTATACAGCAACGCACAAATACGCCCGGATCAGTGCTCGTAAGGTACGGCATCTTGCCAGCCTTGTTCGCGGCAAGTTTGCAGACGAGGCATTGGATATCCTGCGTTTCCAGCCTCACCGTGGTGCTCGGATGTTGGAGAAAGTTATTAAAAGTGCACTTGGGAATGCTGAACATCAGCAGGCTCCTGGTGTCGATGATCTTGTCGTGGTCGATGCACGAATTGACGGCGGGCCGATGTTTAAGCGGTATCAGCCGAGAGCGCGTGGCATGGCCTACGAAATAAAGAAAAGGATGTCACACATTAAGGTTTCACTGGATACGGTCGCCGTGGCAAGTTCTGACGGCAGCCAAACTTCTGGTGAGGCAGGAACTGAGGAATAGCCACGGTCGTTGACTGATTACTCGGAAA
Organism: Planctomycetaceae bacterium; assembly: GCA_002694955.1. The sequence goes on along the minus strand of NZNR01000027.1, from coordinate 9,236 downwards.
ACACAAAAGGGAAAAGAAAATGGGTCAAAAAGTAAATCCAACTGGATTCCGCACCGGCATTACCGAGCCGTGGAAGAGCCGTTGGTATGCGCCCAAAAAAGAGTTTCGAGGCTTGCTTCTTGAAGACTTCAAGGTTCGTCGCTTCATGAAGAAGAAGTATCGGTCGGCGGCTATCGCAAAGGTTGAAATCGAGCGAACGCGTGATGAGGTTAAGGTCATTCTGCATTCCGCTCGCCCGGGTGTAATTATTGGCCGAAAGGGTCAAGAAGTCGATCGCTTACAAGACGAATTGCAGGAACTGCTCGGCCGAAGAGTAAATCTCAAGGTTGAAGAAATTACGCGGCCTGAAATTCAGGCCCAACTTGTTGCGGAAGATATTGCAGACCAGTTGATGAAACGGGCAGCCTTTCGAAGGACATTGAAACGAACAATTGAGTCCACCATGGATGCTGGCGCGAAAGGCGTCAAAATTCAGCTGGCTGGCAGACTAGGGGGAGCTGAAATGTCGCGATGTGAGAAAAGCATTGCGGGGTCGATGCCTCTGTCTACTTTACGAGCAAAGATTGATTATGGATTTTGTGAAGCAGCCACAGCTCAGGGACATATCGGTGTCCAGGTGTGGGTGAACCAAGGGATGTACGAGGAGAACGGCGATGCCGCTGATGCCCAAGAGGGTCAAACACCGAAAAAGCCAAAGAGGTCGTATAAAAGGTGAGGCGACTCGTGGTAATAGGGTCATCTTCGGTGAGTTCGGACTCCAAGCCGAACAGCCGGGTTGGCTTCCTGCTGCCACGATCGAGGCCGGCCGAATTGCTGCCCAGCAATACCTGCGGGGCGGTGGGCGACTGTATATACGCGTGTTTCCACACAAGTCAATTACCTCTATCCCATTGGAAACTCGTATGGGTAAAGGTAAAGGTGAACCTGATTTCTGGGCTGCAGTGATACGCCCGGGAACGGTTCTGTTTGAGGTTGGTGGCGTGACGGAAGATGTTGCAAAGGTGTGCTTTGCACGTCTTGCGCACAAGATGCCGGTACGAGTACGAATGGTTAAAAAGAGGACAATGTAGTTCAGGAGAATCCGAGTACAGGCGTTCCAGGAACCGACACGGTTTCATGCACAGAAAAGAAATGAATCGATGACAAAGGCAACAGAATTACGAGAAATGAGTGACGAGCAGATTCGGCTTGTCTGGAAAGACGCGGCTGAATCGCTATTTCGTCTGCGTATTCAGTCTCAAACAGAGAAACTCGCAGCACCGTCTGAAATGCGAAAACAGAGGAAGCTTATTGCTCGTTGCCAGACAGTTTTAGGAGAACGAAGTCGGGAAGCTGGCGTTTCCGGTGACAAAGTGACTGGAGAAGGTGAGTCAACTTCTCAAATTTAGTAGTAAGTAGAGAAAAGGTAGCAGAGCACGTCAGCGACTAATTCAATAAGAACAGAAACGTAATCAGCGGAACAAAGCCGCCAGGACAAACAGGTATGCCAAAAAAAATTGAAACCGGCACGGTAACAAGTGCTGCATCAAGTAAAACCCGACGCGTTGAGATTCCACGGATAGTTCGCCATCCGAAGTATGGACGTATTTTGCACAGCCGAACTGTCTGTCATGTACACGACGAGACGGAAGAGTCAGCGCCCGGTGATCTTGTTGAGATCATTGAGTGCCCTCCGCGCAGCAGGACAAAACGTTGGGAATTAGTACGAGTTGTTGCAAAAAGCACTGCCGTCGACTTGGCAGCCCTGCGGTCCGGAGCAAGAGCCACCGAGATGCGTGAAGCTTCAGTTCGTGATGAAGAAGCAAAGGCAACAGGCCAGTCTATTGAGGCGACTGCGGGCGGTTCAGGTGATGAAGAGGGAGTTGACGGATGATTCAAATGCAGTCGCGGCTCACAGTCGCTGATAACACAGGTGCAAAAGAAGTTATGTGCTTCAAGGTTCTCGGTGGTAGCAAGAAGCGAACCGCTGGACTTGGTGACGTGATTGTTTGTAGCGTGAAAAGTGTGATTCCTGGAAGTGATGTCAAAAAGAAGGCAGTTGTGAAAGCGGTTATTGTTCGCGTCAAGAGCCCGACTCGCCGCAGTGATGGAAGCTACGTCCGGTTTGACTCCAATGCGTGCGTGATTGTTGATAGTGATAAAAATCCAAGGGGCACTCGAATCTTTGGTGCAGTAGCCCGTGAGTTGCGAGACCGCAATTTCATGAAAATTGTAAGTCTTGCGAGTGAGGTGATTTGATGTTGATTCGTACAGGTGACACAGTTGAAGTTCGATCAGGTAACTCACGAGGGACGCGTGCACGTGTTCTCTCTGTGGATTCTGCCAACGGCAAACTCGTCGTCGAAGGAGTGAACCGAGTCTATCGGCACATTAAAAGAAGTCAGAAGAATCCTCAGGGCGGGCGACTCAGTAAAGAGATGCCGATTGATGCGTCAAATGTTTTGTTCTTCTGTGCGGACTGCGGGAAGGCATCACGGCTTGGTGTTTCTTTGGCNGATGGATCAAAGAAACGAGTCTGCCGGAAGTGTGGTAGTGAACAAGGCGAGATAGGGCGGTCGAGAGCTGGCTGAAACCAGACAAAGTTGTGTTTAGGGACAGATGGTGTTGGGGCCTACAAAAACAGGCAAAAAGAGAGTTTCGGATACGGTTGAATTAAGGGAAACGGAAATGGCAAAAAAGTCAAAGTCTGCACAAGGTTCTGGGAGCGAATCAGCAGCGGGAACACCGCGGCTGCAGGAACTGTATAACACGACAGTCCGTCCAGCACTTGCAGAAAAGCTTTCCAGNAANAATCCCCACGCGATTCCACAGATTGAAAAGATCGTAATTAACATGGGTGTCGGAACAGCAGTTACCGAGAAAAAACATCTCGAAGAGGCCATGGCAGCGCTCAGTCAAATAGCAGGCCAGAAGCCAGTAGCAACATTGTCGCGCAAAGCAGTTTCTGGGTTCAAGTTGAGGGAAGACTTGCCAATCGGATGCAAGGTGACGCTGAGAGGGCGAAGGATGTACGAGTTTCTCGATCGCCTCATTGCGTTAGCACTTCCACGAGTCAGGGACTTTCGTGGCCTTTCGGCTAAGGCGTTCGATGGTTGCGGTAACTACAGCCTCGGCCTCTCTGAACAGATGGTTTTTCCAGAAATTAATCCGGATAAATTCACTCGCCCACAGGGAATGAATATTACCGTGGTGACGACAGCAGATAGTGATGATGATGCCCGAGTCCTGTTGCGTGCAATGGGACTCCCCATGAAGAAAACTGAGGAGGAAGGAGGAACTGCGGCGTAGCAGTTCTGTAAATAACTCAAAGCCGTCAGTATTTATTGCTGACGGTTGAAAAAATTATGGCAAGTAAATCCAAAATTGCCGCTGCAGAGCGGCCACCAAAATTTTCGACCCGAACTATTCGTCGTTGCATGCTGTGTGGCAGGCCTCGAGCGGTTTACCGCAAGTTTGGAATCTGTCGCATTTGTTTCCGGAAGTTGGCTGACCAAGGCAACATTCCGGGTGTTCGTAAGGCCAGTTGGTAGGAACGAAATCATATGATGACCGACCCGATAGCCGACATGCTCACTCGTATCCGAAACGCTGTTCGTGTTGAACGGCCAACGGTAGACGTGCCCTTTTCAAAGGTGAAGCGTGGCCTGGCTGATGTATTAAAAAAAGAAGGATTCATTTGGGATTGGCGAGAAGTCGAATCTTCGCCAGCTCCTGTGCTCCAACTTGAATTGAAGTATGGACCTAATGGGGAGCGTTTAATCCGTCATATCAAAAGGATTAGTACGCCAGGCAGGCGCGTCTACAGCCGGTCGGCCCGTTTGCGTCCTGTTCTAGGTGGGCTCGGTATCTCAATCCTGTCCACCTCAAGTGGTGTTGTCAGTGACAGAGAAGCCAGGCAGCGAAAGCTCGGTGGTGAAGTTTTGTGTGAACTGTGGTGAGTTTTGAGAAAGCAATTCAAGGTTAAGGAATCGATGTATTCGGCCACTAGGCCGAGNTTGAGTCGAGAGAAAGGTTTCCAGCATGTCACGAATCGGTAAAGCACCCGTTGCCATCCCTCAAGGTGTCAATGTGAAGGTCGACAACCGTTTAGTATCGGTCGAAGGTCCACTCGGCAAGTTGGAGCATGAACATCACCCTGCGGTCCGTGTTGATATTGATGATTCTGCTGCACTTGTTCGCGTTTCAAGAGATGACGACGCAAGGCTGTCGAGATCACTACATGGATTAACTCGAGCGCTTGTCAATAATATGGTCGAGGGTGTCACGAAAGGTTACGAAAAACGTTTAGAAATTGTTGGTGTNGGGTATCTTGCAAGCTTGCAAAAAGATGTGCTGCAACTACGAGTTGGTTTTGCAAATGAACTTCATGTGCCGGTTCCGAAAGGTTTGAATGTCACCTGTCCCGATCAGACCCACATTAATATCAAAGGTATCGACAAACAGTTGGTCGGACAGTTTGCTGCCGAGGTTCGTTCGCTGCGGAAGCCTGAACCCTATAAAGGTAAAGGGATTCGTTACGAAAACGAACAAGTTCGTCGAAAAGCGGGTAAGGCAGTCACAAAATAACGCAAGGTGCCAAATNTGGCTGCTGGCGTGCTAACGAGGAGAAATTGAAATGGATCATGCGAAATCAATACTGCGACAGCGAACTCGTCGTCGCCATCGTGTTCGCAAACCGCTTCGAGGGACATCTGAGCGGCCACGGTTATCGGTGCGCCGTAGTCACAAACATATTTATGCACAAGTCATTGATGACGCATCGGGGAAGACGGTCGTTGCAGCTGCTACCGTCGAGCCGCAAATCAAGTCAGGCGTAGATTTTGGTGGTAATCGCGACGCCGCTATTGCCATCGGTAAGGCTGTTGCCGAACGGGCGAAAGCAGCAGGGGTATCACGAGTCTGTTTTGATCGTGGTTCGTGTCGGTATCACGGTCGTGTTGCAGCCTTGGCTGAGGCTGCACGTGAAGCAGGATTAGAATTCTAAGCAAAATATTTCAGGAGATTAAGCGTGGCAGGAAACGCATCAGGTGGACGAGAATCCCGAGCAGGTGGNGAATTCACCGAAACAGTGGTGAAGGTTCGCCGATGTGCGACTGTTGTTAAAGGCGGTCGGCGATTTAGCTTCGCGGGTCTTGTTGTTGTTGGGAATGGGAAGGGAAAAGTTGGCTGCGGGTACGGAAAGGCAAACGAAGTGCCTCCTGCAGTCGAGAAGGGCATTAAAGATGGTATGAAGAACCTTGTTGAGGTTCCTTTAGTGTCTGGAACAATTCCACACCGTGTTGAGGGATGGAGCGGAACGTCAAAAATTATTTTGTTGCCCGCGAGCCCTGGTACAGGAATTATTGCAGGCGCTGCAGTCCGAGCTGTCTGTGAATCAGCCGGCATTAAGGATGTGCTGACAAAATCTCACGGTTCGGTGAATCCCCTAAACCTTGTAAAAGCCACAATCAATGGTCTAAAGCAACTGCGAACGTTGGAAGACGTAGAACGGCTCCGAGGAGTCGCCCTATCCGAGAATTCATAAGGNATATGANATAACGTTCATTAAAAAGATTTGATTAAGTAGGTATCTTCATGAGACTCAATGACGTAAATAAAAGCATCCATAAAAATCGTAAACGTTCCCGTATAGGTCGTGGTCCGGGGTCTGGCCATGGCAAGACATCAGGCCGTGGGCATAAAGGCCAGGGCCAGTTAGCTGGGTGGAGCGCTCCTTCAATTTTCGAAGGTGGGCGGAGTCCGATTATTCGACGGATTCCAAAACGAGGCTTCAACAATCGTCACGGCAGAATAGTCAAGAGTATTAATGTTTCCGATCTAGAGTCGGCATTTGAGGCGGGGACAAACGTTACGCCAGAACTCCTGCGTACCTCTGGTGTTGTGAAAGGTATTTGGCACGAGTTGAAGATTTTAGGGGACGGAAAACTGTCTAAGTCATTGTCTGTATTAGCACATCGGTTCAGTAAGCAGGCACGTGAGAAAATCTTGGCGGCTGGAGGGAGTGTGAGTGAGTTGCCGGGGCCAGCGGCTCTCGTGAAGGGGCAAAAGAAGTCTCGAAACGCCGAACAATCAGCATCGCCACAGACCGGTGTTTCAGAGTAGATTATGGATTCCAATGCAGTGCGTGGCTGTACCTACCGATGTTTGGTTTCCTCATATGCTTTTTGCATCTTGGAAGCCAGTTATTCATTTTTAAATGCATTCGAAATGCTGAAGGAACAGCCAAAGTTTTTCGGAACAAAGACAGGGAGTCGCTGACGTGTTCGAGAAAATAAGAATCATTTTTACGATTCCAGAGTTACGTCAAAAGATCCTACTTACTCTCGGCTTGCTTGCGATCTATCGTGTTGGGTGGCAAGTCCCTTTGCCAATTGTCGATCCAGCCGCGATGCGCGCGTTTGCGGAAGAGTCAGGTGGAATCAGTGATCTGCTCAAGACGGTTGCGGTTTTTTCAGCGAGCCAACTTTCTCAGGCCACAATTTTTGGGTTGGGCATAATGCCTTACATCTCTGCATCAATCATTTTTCAATTATTGGGTACAGTCTGGCCTCCTCTGGAGAGGCTTCAAAAGGAGGGTGAGTCTGGACGGAAGAAAATCAATGAGTATACGCGCTATGCGACTGTTGGCATTTGTCTGCTGCAGAGTTGGGCATATGTTGCATTTCTCTCAAATACTCGTATCGGTGAAGCATCTCTCATCCAGTCAAGTTTCCTCGTGGATGGAAGTTTGCCATTTTCGTGGCAGTTGGTTGCAGTTCTGACAATGACGGCAGGCACCGTGTTCCTTATGTGGCTTGGTGAGCAAATAGATGAATTTGGTATTGGGAATGGAATAAGTCTACTGATTATGGCTGGCATTCTTGCTGCTATGCCAAGTGCACTAGTGTCACTCGCCGGAGACACAAGTTGGGAACTTGGCGGGGGCGGTGGGAAGATGGGCATCGAGACAATACTCGTTTTGGCTGCTCTTTTTGTTGGCGTTGTTGCTGGCGTGGTCTTTATGACTCAGGGGCAACGGCGAATCCCGACTCAGAGTGCAAAGCATGTTCGTGGGAGGAGAGTGTATGGCGGCACACGTCAATATCTCCCGCTCCGTGTTAATCAAGCAGGAGTCATGCCGATTATCTTCGCAAGTTCACTACTACTGTTTCCACAAATGTTTTTTCAATATTTGAGCAGTGCGTACCCGGGTAATACAGTGCTGGCGGCACTTCATGATTCGTTTACGAGAGGCCAGTCGTACCTTTACAATATTTGTTATATCGCGCTCATCTACTTCTTTTGTTATTTCTGGACAGCGATCACATTTAATCCCAAAGAAATGGCAGACAACCTGAAAAACTTTGGTTCATTTATTCCTGGCTACCGACCGGGGAAGAGAACTGCCGACTACCTCGAGCGAGTGATGGAGCGAATCACCTACGTTGGAGCGGGATTTCTGGCGCTCGTTGCAGTCATTCCTACGATCGTGAGTGGAGCACTTGGTATCCCCGCTCAGATTGCCAGTTTTTATGGGGGCACCGGTTTGCTTATTGCGGTGAGCGTGGCATTCGATCTTGTTCAAAAAATTGACAGTCATCTTGTGATGCGGAACTATAGTGGTCTGCTCGAGAAGTCATAACCTGATTTGTCTGACCCCTGTATAGTTTTAATAGCGTCTTTTTGCCGTTTGAGCCGTTCATGTTGGCTCCATAACCCTCCAGTTTCATTCCATGGTCTTGTAGTCCTATGCGGATAATCCTGATTGGACCACCGGGGGCAGGGAAGGGCACGCAATGCGAGAGACTTATCGACTTTCTTCGAGTGCCTCACCTTTCAACAGGAGAGATGTTACGGGCCGCCATTGCACAGAAAACAGCGGAGGGGAAAGAAGCTTCCTCATACATGCAGGCCGGCCAATTGGTTCCTGATCAACTCGTACTTGGACTAGTGACCCGCCGGCTGAAGGAACAGGATTGTCGAGGAGGCTGCCTCCTCGACGGATTCCCGAGAACAATAAATCAGGCCGAAATGCTTGATGATCTACTTGAGCGACAGGCAATGAGCGTTGACGGTGTTATTGAGTTGGCAGTTCCTCAAGAAGAACTGGTTCGTCGCATGTTGGCCAGAAAACGTGAGGATGACAGCCCCGGAGGTATTCGCTCGCCGTATCGAAAGTTTCGAGAGACAGACAGCCCCGTTACTGGAATATTATAAATTACAAGGGAAATTAAAGAGTGTGAACGGGTTGGGTTCTGCCGATGAGATCTTTGAACGGGTTCGGCAGTCAATTCGTGCATTTCGACGAGCAAAACGTTAGAACATTTAGACGTTCATGTGGCGAATTGAAATGATTCAGATGTACCCCGTATTGTTGAGAAGAGGTTTTGACAGAATTGTTACTGCCTCCAACAGGTCTTGGTGAAGAGGAAGAACTGACGTGCTGAAGCTAAAATCGAGTCGAGAGATAGAAGCCATGCGAAAGGCTGGCCTTGTCGTTTGGGAAGCCCATCAAATCGCGAAACGTCTTGTTCGTCCAGGTATAACGACTGGAGAAATTGATCAGGCAGTAGAAACGTTCTTTAAGGAGCAAAATGTAGTGCCGCTGTTCAAGGGTGTTCCGGGACGAGTTCCTTTTCCGGCTGTGTGTTGCATATCGGTTAATGATGAAGTCGTACATGGAATTCCCGGTTCCAGGAAGTTGGTGGAGGGTGATATCATCAGCATTGATACTGGATGCAAGCTCAAGGGCTGGTGCGGTGATTCCGCCTTTACTCATGCCGTTGGTAAGGTAGACGACGACGTTCAAAAACTCTTGGACTGTACATCTGGTGTTCTGCAGTTGGCGATCAAACTGATGGGCTCACGAAGTCGTTGGGCTGATGTTGCATCTGAGATGGCGACCTTCGTTAGAGATTATGGGTTTGCTGTTGTCGAGAATTTCGTCGGTCATGGCATAGGCAAGAACATGCACGAAGATCCTCAGGTACCAAACTTTTGCTCATCATCATTTCGCCGTAAGCATGATTTTGAGCTGGAACCGGGGCTCGTGATAGCAGTTGAACCCATGGTGAACATGGGGACCAAAAAAGTACGAGCAATGCCAGATTTCTGGACTCAATCAACGGCTGATGGGAAGTACAGTGCCCATTTTGAGCACACAATTGCAATAAGAGAAGATGGTCCGCATATTCTAAGTAAGGTGAAGAAATATGGCTAAAGAAAAAGCAATTACTATAGATGGTGTAATAAAAGAG
>NZNR01000026.1 GCA_002694955.1 Planctomycetaceae bacterium | reverse complement strand
AGACCCTCTTCCGGTGGTTCTACAATCTCGTTAAGTTGCGACAAGGCTTCATTTACATCAGCTACTATTGGTATGTGGACTAATTTGTTCTTGTTAATTTCAGACGGATCGATATCGATATGCACGATAAATCCATGCTGAGCAAATTCTGCCACTTTGCCTGTAACACGATCATCAAATCGAACACCTACAGCGATGAGTAAGTCTGCTTCGTCAACGGCATAATTTGCGTAAACGCTGCCGTGCATTCCCAGCATATCAAGTGACCTCTGGTCATCACCAGGAAAAGCACCGAGCCCCATCAGTGTCATGGTGACTGGTATTCCCGTCTTCTCAACGAGTGTTCGCAGGTTTTCAGAAGCATCTCCCGCGATGACCCCACCGCCCGCATAAATCACGGGTCTTTTTGATCGGCGAATAGCAGCTGCTACCTGGGCAATCTGCTCAGAGTGAGCGCGGCGAACTTCTGGGTGATAACCAGGCAGGTTCATTTCGACTTCATAATCAGGGTGTATATGAGTCAACTGAATATCTTTCGGTAGATCAACGAGGACAGGCCCGGGCCTTCCAGTCGTTGCAATAAAGAATGCCTCCTTCATTACACGCGGAATATCCTCAGCATTAGTCACAAGATAATGATGCTTAGTAATGCCTCGACATACTTCAACTATTGGTGTTTCCTGAAATGCATCAGTGCCAATAACACTTGTTCCAACCTGACCGGTAATCGCTACTAGCGGGATACTATCCAGTTTTGCATCTGCAATAGCCGTCACCAGATTGAGGGCGCCTGGACCGCTCGTAGCCATACATACTCCAGGTTTCCCAGTTGTACGAGCGTAACCCTGTGCCGCAAAACCACCACCCTGCTCATGCCGTGGCAAAATGGTTCGAAGTCGATCACCAAAACGAGTAAGTGATTGATGCAATGGCATGCTTGCACCACCCGGATATGCAAAAACGACCTCAACCCCATTGCGGACAAGTGACTCAACGACCGCATCGGCTCCACTGATGAGAGATTCATTCCGTGTCTGATCAGGTGCCGTTGCCATCGCCCTCGTCCTCTCTTTTTGCCTTTAACGCAGTATCTAGATTTGCCTGAATATACCCGTGAACCCCTCCGTGATTACGCACTCATCTTGGGAGGAAGTCCAACTCGGTAGGCTCCGTATATTTCAACGATACACGAAAAGAGGCCTCGGGTCAGCTATTTATACATATTATTAGGAGTTATTTCGTTAGATCATCCCCTACAATACGACTGTGACAGCTGCTCAAAATGACCCTGAAAACGCATTGCCCCCCGTAACTTCGGGGCAACTTCAACAACTCGCGGTAGGGTTGCGCGAACATAGTGGATTTGTCGATGTTCTTACTAGTCTTCAGCAGGGGCATGGTGGGACAATTGGTGGAACATGGGGGGCGGCAAGTAGTCTAGCTGTCGCTGCAATTGCGTCTGCACGAGCTAAAGAACAAGAGGGACTCGTTGTAGTTGTTGTTCCTCATGCTGTGGATGCGGACATTTTTGCTGATGACCTCGCACTTTTTACCTCCCTCGGTGTTGATGTTTTACCGGCTCTCGAATCAATTGATGACCTCTCAGCTGACAACGAAACACTCATCAATGACCCCGCTGAGGCAAAACGACTAGCTAACGTCAAACGTCTCGTGGCCTACTCGGATGAAAGTCCACGGATTTTAGTCACATCTATGCAGGCTGTGTTAACACCACTTCCTGACCCACGACAGATCGAAGAGAGCACACGACACCTTACTCTTGGAGCTCAGGTTGATCCTCAAGAACTAGCTGAGTGGCTTACCTACAGAGGGTGGAAACAGGTTGACACACTTGATTCGCCAGGTAGCTTTGCTCGTCGGGGTGGCATCATCGATCTTTTTGCCTCTGATTGGGAGCGGCCTGTTCGGCTTGAACTAAATGATGACGAAATTGATTCACTCAGGACATTCGATACCGTAAGTCAGCGAAGTATTCAGTCGCTGGACTCTGTCGATCTGACCGCTCTGCAATCGGTTGGTAAAAATAATCGCCGAGCTTGGCTCACGGACATTGTGCCTTCCGGCACATGGTGGAGCCTTATCGAACCACAGGAACTTCTAGATGAAGGAAAAAGGCTAGCTAACATTCTTCCATCAGAACATGTTCTTCAGTCAGAGGAATTCTTGGCTCGCGTGTATCGATTTCCATCTGTGATTTTATCTGCGATTGCCCCCACAAGCCTCGAGACAACTGCCCATCTAGCAGTTGAGAGTGTCGAACGCTTCACCGGCCAACTTGACCGAGTCTGCCATGAACTTGATACGGTTGGAAAAGACCAAGCAGTTTGGATTGTGACGCCTACAGAAGCTGAAGAACAACGTCTGAGTGAGCTCTTGTCTCCTTCAATACCAGCTCAAGCTGGTCGCCTTCACTTCATACAAGGAAGNCTCTCTGCCGGATTTCGTCTNGTTCCTGAAAAACTGGTTCTTATCTCTGCTGCGGAACTCTTTCGCCGACAAGATTCACCGCGAAATAGGCTGCCGAAACACCGGCTCACTCGAACAATCGACACGTTCCTCGACCTCGTTGAAGGGGATTTTGTTGTTCATGTCGCGCACGGAATTGCTCGCTACAAAGGCTTGAAGCTTCTCCAAAAACATGGTCGCACGGAGGAATTTCTCGAGCTTGAATTCGCAGAATCAACTCGTGTGTATGTGCCCGCCTCTTCGATTGAATTGGTGCAAAAATATATCGGTGGCGGCAAAACTGGTCCCAGACTTGCAAAGATCGGCGGAACTCTTTGGACACGGCAAAAGCTGGCCGTTGAAAAAGCCGTTGCCGACATGGCGGCAGATATGCTTGAGATTCAAGCCGTTCGGGCAAAGCAGCCTGGGCGAGCATTTCCATCTGACACTCCATGGCAAAAGGCGTTTGAACACTCATTTCAGTTCGACCCTACTCCAGATCAAACATCAGCAATAGAGGCGATACGAAATGATCTTCAGAAGTTCAAGCCAATGGATCGACTCCTCTGCGGTGACGTTGGCTTTGGAAAAACTNAGCTCGCCATGCGAGCTGCNTTNAAGGTNGCAGAGTCTGGCAGCCAGGTAGCTGTCTTGGTGCCAACAACAATATTAGCTGAGCAACATCGTCGCACCTTTACTGAGAGATTTGCAGAATATCCGTTTACNATTCGTGGACTTTCACGACTCACAGCATCCCGNGAAGAACGNGAGACACTCGAAGGAATTGCAAGAGGAACAGTTGACATAGTNATTGGAACACACAGGCTCGCACAGGCTGATATCCATTTTGACAATCTGGGTCTTCTTGTTGTTGACGAAGAACAACGATTCGGTGTCGACGTGAAAGAACGGCTCAAGGCGATGCGTGCCAGTGTTGATGTTCTTACTATGACAGCTACACCAATTCCTCGAACCCTTCATATGGCAATGCTAGGAATTCGAGACATTTCAAACCTGACAACACCGCCAGCTAATAGGCTTGCAGTTGAGACACGGGCATGCCGGTTTGATGAAACTCTTTTACGTCACGCTATCGATAGAGAACTTGCTCGAGATGGACAGATTTTTTTCGTGCATAATCGAATCAATGATATTCAAAAGGTTGCGGATAAAATTCGCACCATTGCCCCCCATATTTCCATTGGAATCGCGCACGGCAGACTACGTGAAAGTGAATTAGAACAAGTCATGATTGACTTTGTTGCTGGTCGAACTCAGCTATTGCTGGCAACCACAATCATTGAGAGTGGGCTTGATATACCGCGAGCAAATACAATTTTTATTGATGAAGCCGATCATTATGGACTTGCCGACTTACATCAATTAAGAGGCCGAGTAGGACGATCGCATCACAGAGCCTATTGCTACCTTATTGTGAAAGAATCATCACGACTAACGTCTACAGCAGCGCGGCGGCTTCGAGCAATTCAGGAGTTTTCCAGCACCGGAGCCGGTTTCTCGTTAGCAATGAGAGACCTTGAAATTCGAGGTGCCGGCAATCTACTGGGTACACAGCAGAGTGGACACATTGCAGCGGTGGGTTACGAACTTTATTGCCGGCTTCTTGAAAATGCCGTCTGTGGATTAAAGGACCTTCCTCCGAAGGACCCGCCACCAGTACGAATCGATCTACCAGGCGACGCGTGGATTCCCAAAGACTACATCGTCGACCTACGATCAAAAATTGACTTCTATCGGCGGATTTCCCGAGCTTCGTCTCACACACATGTTAATGAACTCGAAGGGGAAATTGAGGACCGCTTCGGCCCATTGCCAACAGCTGTCCGTCGCCTGCTTGACCTTGCAAGGTTACGAATAACTGCTTCTTCAATCAGCATTGACTCTATTTCCAAACAGCCAGGACTTCTCGTCATTGGCCATCACGATATTCATTGCATCAAGAAATGGAGACGACGTTGTACATTATCTGGCCATGAGGTCCGGGTCGTTGGAGACAAAACTGTCGTCTTGCCTCTTGATGAATGTCTTGCTGCCGATCCAGACAAACTCTTTCAGACTGTCAAAATGCTTTTCCGTATTGAATAGATTTGCGTTGAGAACAACCCAACTCAGCCACCGTCCAAGCTCATCGGCAATGTTCTGGCTCACAGGCAAAGAGGAGACACCCTTTTCCTCAGATTACCTGCGTTACCACAGAGAAGTAATTTTTTCTAATCAAACCTGAAGCTGAGATCTGAAATAACGCATCCCAAGATACTACTAACTGACCTGAATAAAGTGCTTTTTTTCAGGGTCAGCATAGATTTCAATTGAGGTTTGGCAGTTCTATATTCTCCACCTTAACGATCCGAATATAGCCTTTTTTGAAAGCTCTACCGTCTGTAGAGTTCCTTCACTTCTATGACAATCTCTGGCGACTGAAACGCCACTACCGAACTTTTTTTCACACCAAATATTGTGCATCCATTGAATTCTTTATCTCCTCGCTTCATCACTTGTGCACTTGCTATCTTGGGCTGCATGTCTTGCGCAACATTAGCTGTTGAACCACAGGCCGCTGATGAAACACCAGAGCTTTTCAAGCCTGTCATGCCGACCATTCCGGAGTCAATCTCAAGGCCATCCAACTGGCCAACAAGTATCCCATCGACCCTCAGCAAAAATGTGCTCTCGAGTATTTTAGAAAAACCGGGATCACCGCTTGAACCTATTGATGAAGACGGAAATCCTCTCGTACAGGATACGAACCACAACGAAAGTAAAGATGAATCAAGTGATATCGTTCTTGCAGATTACGAGGAAGCTCCATTAGCTACGAAGCCAAATCGCTCAGCGAAAGCTGATCTACCAGGCATGAAATCTCTTGAGATGGCAGAGGTTATTGCTCGTGTTGGGCCGGAGGTGGTACTCGCAGGAGACTTAATGACTCCAGCAGCATCAGAATGGCTTAAACAAGTTTCTCCGGGACTTCGACCTGAGCAAATTGCTGAACTTCGCCTCAAAATTTATCAGCAGGTCATTGATCAACATCTCGAAACACTTCTTGTTTACGTTGATGCGTGCCGAGTGATACCTGAAGAAAATCTCCCAGAAATTCGTGAAAAAGTAGATGAGGCGTTTGACAAAGAGCAACTTCCTCAAATGGTACAGGCTGCGGGAATGGGATCCGTTCGTGAGTATGAAGAACTCTTACGATCACAAGGCCAATCACTTGCACGCATGCGCAAAATGTTTTTTGAAAGAGCACTTGCGCAGGAATGGATACAACAAAATGCCAACACAACCGGAGAAATCCCTCACGCAGAAATGATTGCTTGGTATCAGAATCATCTCGATGAATACGAGTTTCCAGCCAGAGCTCGATTCGAGCAGCTAACTGTGAAAATCAGCCAGAATCAGCCAAGAGATCAAACGTGGAATCGACTTGCTGCAATGGGAAATGATGTCCTCAATGGCCGCCCGTTTGAGGAGGTTGCCAAAGAATCATCTCAGGGTCCTACCGCCTCTAACGGTGGGCTCTACGAATGGACAACTCAGGGCAGCTTAGTTTCAGAGGTTATTGATGAGGCACTCTTTTCTTTGCCGATCGGTGAACTCAGCTCAATTTTAGATGATCAAAATTCACTTCATATTATTCGAGTCATTGAGCGATCTGATGCTGGTAGAACGCCATTTATTGATGCCCAGGTAGCCATACGCATGAGGCTTCGCAGGCAGCGGCAAGAAAATGCACGAAAAGAATATCTGGACAGGCTGAAAGAGCGGACGCCAGTATGGACTATGTTCGATGATGAACAGAAAAATACCAAAATAGCCGAAAGACCATCTGTCACTAGATAACCTGCTCTTCGGTAGCAAGATTTTGTCTATAACTGAAGCAAACCCTCGTTGCCATAGAGGTCGATTGCTGACGAGTCGCTTGAGGACTAAACTAGTCCTAAGAGATAACTCCGGTATGAGAAATATCTGAGAAATATCGCTTAACACGACCTTGGAGCCTAGCCACATGAGCGCCCCGACAGACAATTCAATTCAGTCAACGCCTTGGCCAGGCACTCGAACTGGAGAGCCAGCAAGCCTTTCCCTCGGAGGACAGAATGTTGAGTTGCCAGTCATTGTCGGAAGTGAGGGTGAAAAAGCACTTGATATCTCTCGTTTACGATCTGGCACNAGCTATATCACGCTNGATGAGGGATTCGTAAACACTGGGTCGACAACAAGTGGAATCACATTTTTAGATGGAGAAAAAGGTATTCTCCGCTATCGCGGATACCCAATTGAAGACCTTGCAGCACGTTGTGATTTTATTGAAGTTGCCTACCTCTTGATTTACGGGGAACTNCCAACAGAGGACGAACTCACTACGTTCCGCAATTCTCTATCAAACCACTCAATGATCCACGAGGATATGCGTAGCTTTTACAGCGGCTTCCCGCGTGATGCTCACCCCATGGCCATTGTGGGGAGTGTTGTTGGTGCTCTTTCGACATTTTATCAAGACTCGTTGGATGTTCGGGATCCGAAGCAAGTTGAAGTAAGTGTTCATCGTCTTCTTGCAAAACTTCCGACAATTGCAGCATACAGCTACAAAAAATCAATTGGCCAGCCTCTTATATACCCACGGAATGATAGATCGTATTGTGAGAACTTTCTGCAGATGATGTTCGCGGTACCTTGCGAAGAATATGAGATTGATCCGGACTTTGCCGAGGCGCTCGATATGCTCCTGATTGTTCATGCTGACCACGAACAGAATTGTTCAACATCAACAGTTCGCATGGTTGGATCAAGTGACGCAAATCTTTTTGCAAGTATTTCTGCAGGTGTCTCCGCCCTTTGGGGCCCGCTACATGGCGGCGCAAATCAAGCATGCGTGGAAATGTTAGAACAGATCGTGGCAGATGGTGGCAACGTAAAAAAATACGTGGAGCTTGCTAAAAAGAAGGGTTCAGGATTTCGCCTGATGGGGTTTGGACACCGCGTGTATAAAAACTATGACCCACGAGCAACGCTTATTAAAGCATCGTGTGACAAACTCCTCGCCAAGATTGATCGCTGTGATCCTTTATTCGATATTGCACAGCAACTGGAAGAAGTAGCTCGTGGAGATGACTACTTCATTGAACGGAAACTATATCCAAACGTTGATTTCTACTCCGGTGTCATCTATCGAGCGATGGGGATTCCGGAACAGATGTTTACAGTTCTTTTTGCAATGGGGCGCCTTCCAGGATGGATTGCCCACTGGATGGAAATGCACCANAGNCCAACAAAGAAAATCTGTCGACCGCGNCAAGTTTATTCAGGTGAGACGCTTCGTGAGTTTGTCCCNCTANANCAAAGATAGCCTTGGCACTTGCTTATNGGCCTTGGATAGAAATCAACCTGGTCAGCTATTCTGTCGCTTCTCTCGAAAAAAAGACGAGAGTAATTCGCTGGATTCTTGCTCAAGAACGTGTCCAACGTGCTGAACCTGATGGTTAAGCCTGGGGTCGTNAAAAAGATTGTAAAGGGATTCAACGGCACCAGCCTTCGGATCACCGGCACCCCACACAACAACTGGCACTCTTGCCTGCACTATCGCACCTGCACACATCAGACAAGGCTCGAGTGTCACGTACAAGACGCAATNGAGGAGTCTCCAAGAACCCAATGACGACGCTGCTTGAGTTAACGCAATCATCTCTGCGTGGGCAGTCGGATCAGCTAGCTGCTCCCTCTGATTGTGAGCCATTCCAATAATTCGCCCAGCAGCAACAACCACCGCTCCGACAGGCACCTCATCTTCCTCGACAGCTTGCCTCGCCTCACTCAAAGCNACCTGCATCCATTTTTCATGCACTGTCTGCTCACCGAAACAATTCTCCGAAAACATGTGTATTCCTCAATTCGCTGTTTGTCGTTGAAGCTCCAGTGACATCGAACAGCAGGTGACTCTACCGCGTAGTGTTACCTAAAAAATATTCTGGGCAGCAAATCACACCTGCAGAACGCTCTTTGTCTTCNTCGTTGGACACCGAGCTCTTGCGAGGACTATGATAGTAATGCATCATTCATGACAGTGCACTGGTGCTCGTTTTTGTTAAATNCCACGTAACTCCCTTGGAAATCTCAATGGAAGCCCTCTTACTTCTTCTACGATGGGTGCATATTTTTGGTGCGGTTATTCTTGTCGGGGGACTATGCTTTTCCCGTTTTGCCCTTTTGCCGGCTTTGGCTGATACAGAAGAAGGCAGTCGTGAAAAATTGCATGAGAGTATCCGACGAAAATGGCTTCCCTGGGTTATTCTAGGCATTACTCTTCTTCTCGTGAGCGGGTTAACGAACTTCCTTCTCTTCAACAGTACCGTTAAATCGCAGGGGTGGGGTGATGGTCAATGGATGAAGCAAACAAACTANCACGCCATCTTTGGCGNCAAGTTCCTTCTCGCTTTANTTGTTTTCTATTTCACGAGTGGGCTCGTTGGTCGAGGCTCTGGCACTGCATGGATACGAAATGACCGCGCTCGCTGGCTTGGAGTAACACTTGGGCTTGCCGTGGCCATCATTATGTTATCTGGATGGCTTCGGAACCTGCACACTGGTCCGAATCAATCCTCTGGTTCGGAGTTCGGTGTAGCCCTTAGTGCTGAGTCCACTCCAAANAATGCTGCTGAGACAGATCGTTACCAAGGTCAAGAAGCAGGATCTGCCTTCCGGGAGCAAGGCACAAAAGATGAGCCTGATGATTCAACCGGATCAGCTAGGACTGAATAAATATTCTGCTGACTTACCTCATCAGGTTAATTTTATGGATAAGAAAACAAAGAAACGAATTGACGTTCTTCAGCAGAAAATCACAAAACTCCAACGACTTCTGGCTGCCGAAAAAAAACAGCCTGATGATCCGGCAGAAATTCCACGAATTGAAGCAGAGCTAGCTAAGGCNCACGCAGAAATGTCGTCACTTAAAAGTGACTGACCACATATTTATTTTCTCAGCAGCTTCATTGATTATGAATATCCGCAGCCTACTCGGACCATTTCTGAACTTTGGAGGAACGTCCAAAATTCATGTATGGCAGCGATTTGACCCAATTGGAGAAGGCATAGCTGGGACTATGTCTCGATTCTACAAGGCACGCGACAGAGAGTCTGGCAACACCGTTGGGCTTAAGCTACCAAACATGAACAAGGTAGCTCCAATAGAGGCTCGGTTCAAAGGATTAAACAAGCCGACCGAAGGCGAAATCAGCCAACTTATTTCCGGTGACCATGTTGTTCATACACATGAGCATGGAAAAACACATGATGGTGGACAGTTCATCGTCCAAGACTTTCTGGATGGCACTCTCATTCACTTTCGTTTGAAGAGGGGTGAGCCACTTTCGCTCAACGAACGAATCGATATGATTCGACAAACAGCACGAGGTGTCGCAGTAGTACATGAGGCTGGTTTTGTTCATCGTGATATCTGCCCTAGAAACCTCATGATGAGCCCTGACGGTAAGACTACTCTGTTTGATTTTGGTCTTTCCGTTCCAAATGAGCCGGCATTCCTCCGACCAGGAAACCGAACAGGAACACCCAACTACATGGCTCCCGAAGTTATTCGACGGCGGCAGTCAGACCACAGACTGGATATCTTTTCGTTTGGAGTCACAGCTTATGAAATTTGTAGTGGAAAGCTACCGTGGCCTGGGGGAGATGCTCGGGCTGCTTTGGCTCATGACACACCGGCACAGGATATTCGAGAAATAAATAATGAAATCCCTGATCGCCTAGGCGAAGCCATAATGGACTGTCTCAGAGCTGATCCTGATAATCGGCATGACACAATGGAAGATTTTCTACGGAAAATCGCGCGTTTGAAGTAGAGAATGGGGCTTGAAGGACCCAAGACGTGATTTACACTACCATTTTGGCGGATTCATAATTTGAATCCGTCTAAGCACTTCCACCAGAAACATATATTTCAAACGCTGAGGAATCTCCGCTATGACAATGAACAAAAGCCTCCGAGTCCGAAAAGGTGGTGGTGGTGCCCGAGGAGTATTGAGCAGAGCGGAGCGAATCGCAAAGCTCAAGGAACTGGAAAAGTGGAAAGAAGGCCAGAGCCCACTTGGTCTTGCTAAAGTCCGTGTTCAAAAAATCTCAATGAAGAAGAAAAAGGCCAAGGCTAAGGAAGACTCCGATAAGACTGAAGAAAAGTAACTCTTGGTCTGAACGCGACTTTCACTAATCGCGACTCTTACTAATTTAGATCAGCTTTTATTGCATTAGCCGCAGCAACTTGTCCTGATTGAATGACCTGAGGAATTCCCACACCCTCATAAGCGCTCCCTGCTAATCCAAAAGACTCAAGCTCTGATTCAGCTTGTCGGATTCTTTTTATTCTCTCGACATGTCCGACATTGTACTGAGGCATGGATTCGTGCCATCGATCTACTTGCACAATAGATGGGCTACCGTGCAAACCAATTGTTGCCCGCAGATCAACAAGAACTGCTTCAACGACTTTTTCATCCGCAAGCCTCGAAACACCTTTATCAAGCGCTCCTCCTATAAACGCCCGGATAAGGACAGAGCCACACGGTGCTCTGCCTGGAAATTTACTACTTAAGAAACTAGCAGCGAGGATTCGTTTCCCAGCAATCCTCGGAAGAATCATTCCTGCGGCTTGTAACGAATGAGATACATCCTGCCTGTCAAATCCAAGTGAAACAACGGCTGCACCTGCATACTCGATCATCCTCAATTCAGTTGAGAGATCTGGAGATACAGTTGAGACCATCTCTGCGACTTTCGACGCTGGTGCTGCCAAGACAATTCCATCGGCTCGAATTGTTTGGTCCCCAAAGACAACTTGCCATTGGCTACCATTACGTTGCAGAGATCTCACGTGACCCTGAACCACCACAACACCAGCACGTCGAAGCCGAGACTCCAGAGCATCAACCAGTGTCTGCATGCCGTTTTTAAATGATACAAATTGCCCGTAACGGGCCCCACTTGCATCAGATAAACCACTCGCCTGCGCAACCCTCTTTTTCTCACCTTTTGTAAGACTGCCCCAGTCATGTTCCATTTTCAGGAATTCCGGGCACGCTGCCGCCATGCTGAGTCTGCTCGGATCAGCCGTCCAAATACCAGAAACGAGTGGTTGCACTAATTTATGAAATGCTTCTTGCCCCAATCTCCGAACAGCAAAAGACTCTAGACTTTCGTCAANATCATGATTCGATCGCCGCGGAATAAAGCGTTCCCCGGCAACCCGCAGCCGCCCATAACAAGAAAGAATATTAGATTGCAAAAAGGGAATGATTCGTCCCGGAGCAAGCAGTCTGAATCCTTGTGGCACGGGAAGAAGAACACCGCTTCTATTACCTTTTTGTGAACTCCATATGAGTGCTCTCCTCGCTTCAGGATTTACGCTGATCAGTTCCTCAGCAATCCCCAGACGCTTAACTAACTCGATTCCCTCGGGACGTACAGAAAGAAAACTATCTGCCGAACGCTCTATAAGCCATTCCCCTTGGCTCACCGTTTCAATCACACCTCCTAGTCGACCTGTCGATTCGATAATGGTTATTTTCGGTGGGACTTCTTGCCGGAGCAGCCATTCCGCTGCAGAGAGTCCTGCTAGCCCTCCACCGATAATGACAATGTGCTGTTCGTTGTTTAATTGCTTAACCATGCATTCGACATCGACAAGACAGGATGCTCCTTCAAAACTTGCAAGTTACTGTAGCCTCTTCCGAACGACTTGGCGAATAACCACGCTGGCCCATCTTTCCTAATCTATCGAATAAAGCTACGAATGTGGCGACCATCACGTTTCACCATGTTTTTGGTCTGGACTTGATTTCTGGCTACTTCTAGGGTTCGTCGAACTTTTGTGACAAAGGCATTCTTGTAGTGTTTGCCGACGTGACTTCGGAGGCTTCAAATCGTGATCGTGATGCAACGCTTCAGCCCACACCTTATTTCAACGGCTTTTTTCATCACTTGTCTTACTGCTGCTTTTTATTCAGAAGCCGCGGACCAAAATCCTGGTTCATCAATGCAACTGCCGTCTTGGGTAGAGTCAATCGGTGAATCTTCAAAGAAACCAATCACAGCAGAAGCACCCGAAGAGGCGATTGTTCCTGTTGTTCAGCCATCAGTCCAAGGCAGGTCATCATCTAATCCGAATAATTTTTCAACAAAAACTGCACCGGCAACGCTTACCAAATCAACCGACACAACGCAGAGCAAACCAACGCTATCAGAACGTGCTGCTCGACTCTTCGATCCGGAAGTTCTTAAAACAGCATGGACTGACCTTCTTCCAAAACCGCGTGAGTCCGAAAACTCACTCAGCCCAGAAAAGGTCACACCGAAGGATCAGGACGCGTCGCTCGGGCCAGAAACTAGCGTGCTTAAAAAAAGTGATTCTACAGAAACTCCTACATGGCAACGACCACTCGCAGCAGCAAGAAGTCTCTTGCAAACGCCGCCGAATGTAAATGAAACATCAGCAATCGAAACCAAGGGCAACTCAGCAAATACACCAGAACCGATTGCATCTGCTGCTCAGGAACCTACTCCAACCGCACCCCTGAGTGCACCTATTGCAGAAGCTCCTGATGAAACACCTACACTTGCAATTGATCCAGCCAGCTTTCGTGGCGCATACCCCGGCAAAACGACTCGCGCCGATATCGATAGTGAATGGGGGCCCGGACAAGCAATCCCTCGTGATGATGGAACTGAATGTTTCTTTTGGGAAATTGAGCCTTTCGAACGAGTGGCTGTCACGTTTCGAGATGGAACTGTAACGGCGATCCAGATTAAGTTGGCGAAGCCTGTGCCTTCCNCTGAACTGGCAAAACAGCTTGAAATTGCTGATCTCAGAACNGTAGCGATTCTTGATGATGACGGATCAGCCATCGGTCAGGTTTTTCCGGAAAGAGGCGTTATGTTTAGCCTTGAAACCGGAACGACATCGGCAACTGCAGTATTGCTCGAGTCTCTTGATCCTGATTCTTTTGTTTTGCGTGCAGAAGGTGAGATGAAGTCATCAGCCGCTTATGCTGTCGCAGACTTGGAATATGCGATTGAGATTGATCCAACTCACTTACGTGCCCACCGTCTGCTACTCGCACTCATGTGCGACGAAGGCAGATGGGAGACGGCTCTCAAGTTAGCAGAAAAGGCAGAGGAACTAGGGCCCGGAGATGCATGGACCGGCCTGAAGCGAGCTGAAGTTTTACTGAAACTCAATCGTCCAGAAGACGCTCAAGTTGCTATCGATGAACTCATTAAGCGACCAAATGTTTCTTCACTTCTGGCATCACAGGCCGGACGACTACGAGGGCGCATTGAACTCGATAAGGACACTCCCGATTACGAACAAACTGTTGATTTATTTACCGAAGCCATTCGCAAAGCGACTCCTCTTGCAGGAAGTCGGTCCGACAATGTGCGTTCTGTTGCACAGCAAGTACTTCTTGATGCACACCTTGGTACGGCTCAGGCCATTGCGCAAGGCACATGGCAGCAAAAGAATCGTGTAATCCCCAAATGGATAAGCAGGGCGAACAGTATTGTTGAAAAAATTGACAGAAAAGACCCTAGCAGAGACCGACTAGAACTTGATTTGACGTGCGGTGTTCTCGCGGTAGCTGCTGGCTCAGCCAATGCTATTGAAGCCGTACCATGGGTGAAACGACTACTTGCAATCAGGGAGAAGATGAATGATACAGTGACCGATCCCTGGAGAAGAAGGCAGATTGATTGGCAAGTTGGATGTGGCTTGAATGATGCTCTTGAAGCCGCTCGAAAACGAGGTGATGCTGAGGACATGCTCGATAACGCCACACTCACCGTAGCCTATCTCGAACGAGGAGCTGAACACCGCGAATTAACAGCCAGAGAGCGACGAGACCTTGGTGACCTGATGTTCCAAATTGGCATCATGCATAGTCTCCGCAATAGTGATCATGCAACTGCCGTAACATGGTTTGACAAAACAATTCCATTATGGAATCAAAACAAACAGGTTGTCCAAGACAATGAATTAGGCCGTGTTGGTGAGTCCTTCATTAGCATGGCGATTTCTTACTGGCAAGTTGAACGACGTGAAGATGCAATCGACTTAAGTCGCACAGGAGTAGACTTCATGGTTGAGGCGGTGGATCGAAAAAAGCTTGAAGAACAATCGTTGTCAGTAGCCTACGGAAATTTAGCAACGATGTATGCAGAGCAAGGCGATACTGAAAAGTCACAGGCATATGCAGAAATGGCTACTCGAGTTGAATCCTCAGGCAGTCTCCTTCGGTAGAATTAGCATTGAAGCTGTTTTCTGAAGTACGCCAAGAAATGCACGGCCCAACANAATCTAGACATAATAAGNCCTATATTAGTGTCTCGAGTAATAGCCGCATTTTCCGAAGTTCACTCACTTGATCAACTCCATCAAGCGGAGGCAGGTGAATGCCTAGTGCACGGTCGTACCCGACTCGACTGAGTTGAGTAGCAATTCTNCCGTACTCAATTGTGCCTTTGCCAATCTGCACCTGAAATTTGTCTGCACGTGAATCTCTCAGGTGAACGTGACANACGTTCGGCAGAATAGAGTCCCACGACGTAGGCCTTTTATGACCAAAAACTGAATAGCTAGGGTCAAGCGTGACACCCAGTCCGGGAACATTACGGCAAAGTGATGCTGTCGTTTCAGCATCTTGAGTCATTCGATCAGAGGCTGTCTTCACGCCTACAACCATCCCGTACGAAGCAGCTATAGCAACAAACTTTCGCAAACGCTCAATCTCACCATTAAATGGAGTGCCCAACTCGGAAGCCTCGGCAACGAGTGTGACAATGTCGAGTGTCTTCGCCAGTCGACAGCAGGCATCAAATTTGTCATACAGTTTCGCATCTTCCGGTGCAGCAAAAGACAGTGCAACCGGGCGAAGACGCTGAAGATCACTGCAGGCAGCGATGGCAGCATCTCCGTTCTCAAGCACATCCTCGGGCTGAAGATGTGTGCCTCCTTCGTGTATATCAATTTCGACTGCCGTAAACTCGAGTTCTGCCAGACGTTCCATTGCCTGATCAAGTGGTAAGTTGGGAAAACACTCGGTACTCACACAAACAAACAAAGTAAATTACTCCTGACGAAGGGGAAAATATATCTGAACACAGTTCTCTTGAGAATGTTAAGGTAGCGATAAATACTGAAAACTGGCAACGTCGAACTGTAACAAGAACAATTCGATAAATGTTGCACTTTGGTACAAAAAAGGCAAAACCAACCATTTGCCGGCTGCTTTCTGAACAAGAAAGATAAGATTATTGCCTCATGGGAGATCATTATGTCCGATCGCGTCATTACAGAATCCTCGAATACTATTGCCACACAGCCACGTAACTGGGGCCGCTGGAGAGGACGATTGGCTTGGATTATCACGGGAATCTCTGTTGTTATTGCTGCAGTGGCTCTCGGAGCAAACGCTGAATATTTTCAAACAAATCCAAAAGTTATCGAGCAATACCANTCATTGTCGGAACTGGCTTCCGATAAAATTGCAATAATTGAAATTCGTGGCGCCATTATGGGGGGNGAAGGTTTCGCAAGGCATCAATTGGATCAGGTGAGGGCAGATGAGAGTGTCCGCGCAATTGTTTTACGTGTTGATTCACCTGGTGGGACGGTAAGTGGCAGTGATGAACTTCACTACCGACTACAAAAACTGGCAACTGAACGTGGTCTGCCTGTTGTTGTNAGNATGGGNAGTATTGCAGCAAGTGGTGGGTACTACGTCGCTATGGCCAATAGCGGTCAAGATGACACAATTTTNGCAGAACCATCCACAATCACTGGATCAATTGGTGTAATAATTCCACATTTCGACTTTTCGGAACTACTCAAGCGATTCGATGTAACAGATGACTCAATTACCAGTGGCCCTCTAAAAGAAATGCTTAGTGTCACGAAAGACCGCTCACCAGAGCTTGCAAAAAAAGAACGGGGAATTGTTCAGGATCTCGTTGATGAAATGTTTACTCGTTTTAAAGATATTGTCCGCAAAGGTCGCCCAAAAATCGATGATAAAACTCTTGAGGCCGTCACTACTGGGCAAGTCTTTACGGCAAACCAGGCAATCGCATTCGGCCTCATTGACAAGATTGGATTTCTTGAAGATGCCATTGACAGAGCAGTCGTCCTGGCTGATCTTCAGAAAGATTCGGTACGAGTTATTCAGTACAAGAAACCACAAGGGCTTTTCGATGAGCTTCTCGGAGGTGCCTCCCAAGCACAATCCTTCAGCAGTTTAGAAATGCTTGTGGAATGGACAACACCTAGAGCCTGGTATCTCTGTTCATGGTGGCCAGCGATAACAACCAGTCACCCCTAGCCAGAATGAGGAACAAGAAAACAGCGACCAAGTTCTGCCAGTCTTTTATGATCACGAGAGGCGAGAGGCTTCCCAAAAAATTTCATAATGATGGGACGGCACCAACATACTGCAGCATGGAGTGAAGTGCTGTCGCCTCTTCTATCAGCAAGATGGATAGTAGCAAGACATGAAATGAGATCTTGAATCTGAACTGAAAGATTGGCAAGAGTCAGCTGCTGTTCACTGAGGTTCTTACCATACCTTCTCAAGAGCTGATCGGCCTCAACACTCGTAGCAACAATACCACGACGAGCTTGAGTAGCTAAGTCACGAAGTTCACCGTCTAAGAGAGCAGTATCTTCTTTGAACAGAAAATGCCTTNGGAGCTGAGAAGATCTCCATCGCAGCCATTCCAGAGGTTTTCTCTTCGACGCAAGTGGGTGATGCTTTGCAATACCTTTAAACAGTGCTAATCCAAGTAGGTCACTTTCACCTTCATATATTCCAGCCGCAAAATGATCGTGGAATGAATCACCAAGTGGATGNCCAACGAGAAATGCACGGCCTCCATGAATACCGAGAGCATCAACNGCCGCCTGACGCAGGCAACGACTGGCAACAACTTTTGCAAGAATGGCTTCAAGTTCTCCTGAGCCNCCACCATCAATTACCGAAGCTGACCATCCAGACAAGGCCTCGCAGGCAAGTCTTGCAGATGCCATTCTCCCCAAACGGCCAAGNACAAGCTCCCTCTTCTGAATTGGCTNNCCCCAAGTATACCGCTTTCCTGAAAATGNANCTGCCTGATTCAACAGCANNCTGATGGTTCCTGNTGCTTGTGCGGCAAGTGACACTCGCCCACGATTGAGTCCATGCCAAACAATTGACATGCCATCTCTNACCNTACCTTGGNCATTTACNGATTCTTCCGGACGNAATACCGCCGATGNGTCTACTGGAAACCGCTTGAAGGTAAGTGCATTNTTGTGAGCATGCTTGAGTGGATGAAGACCATAGCNCTGCAACAAGAACTGTGGCGTANTTGAGTGNGGGAGTTTGACGAGAACAACAACAGGCTTNCCTTCAGAAATTGCGAGAAGTTTGACCAAGCGACCATATGTTGCACCTGTAATAAACATCTTTGTCCCAGTGAGTAGATAACGAGACCCGTCATACTCTAATTGAGATGCAACCCTATGAAGGTCACACCCCGCATCTGGTTCAGTCGCCGCAAAGACAGATATCGTGTCTCCTNTAGCCAACTGCGGCAACCAATGCGCTCGTTGGTCCTCAGAACCGAATGCAGTGAGTGCCGANACAGCCCCAATNGTTGAATGGACTGATAGAAGTCCAGAAACCGTAGGATTGACACCAGCGAGATGCGTGATCGCTTGCATAAATTCTATGCANGTACAACCCAACCCTCCGTATGCCTGTGGCACTAGCAAACCCCACAGGCCAGTCCTACCAATCGCTTGCTCTGCATGTGCTGAAAGCTTGCCAGTTGGCGGTAGTGGCGGATCAGCTAAAGGAGCTGCAGGTAATGTCGGCCCTTCAGCCTTGTCATAGAGCTCGTCATTATTTCGGCAATTTTCGATAACGGTTTTGGCATCATTGANAATGGNAGNGANTTCGCCNGNGATTCCTGCTGCCATCTNTTCCGCAGCATCGGCAAACCCACCTCCATTTCTGGAAGAACCTGNTCCACCCCAGAATGCCGAAGTGAGCAGACTGGTCTGCTGGGACAGACTTTGAGCCTGTGGATTTGNTTGTTTTGTCTCGGTAGACCGATGGTGTTTCTTATTGATTATGCCGACTCCAGGCAATCGACTTTTTTCTACATGGCTCGCTTGTGACTCAAAACAGTGAATATATGATGCAAAATTTTTTGAAATAATACGACGCTTTATCTTAAAAGACTCTGTTGCTTCACCATGTGCCGTATCAAAGGGATGATCAACGAGTACAAATCTCCTTACACACTCTCGCTGAGGTAGATCTTTTTGATGATCGGACAGTCTTCGTGAAAACCAACGAAGAATTCTCGGATGAGAAAGAGCCTGCTTGCGACTCCAGACTCTGCAACGAAATTTTTTAAGTAAAGCCCTTACTGTTAATGGTTCAGGCACAATGAACGCCACTGGCCATGGCAGCCCTTCCCCGGCTACACAAACTTGAGCAACAGCTGGCTCTTCAAGCAACACTCTTTCCACATCAGCTGGCAACAATTTCGTTCCGTTTGAAAGTGTTAGAACATCATCAATTCGTCCAGCAATTCTTAATTGACCATCATTATCGATAGAGCCAATGTCACCTGTTGCCAACCAAGCGGTCCGATCAACTACCGACTCTTCGGTGCCTTCTGATGGATCTATAACTGAAATCGCTCGGCATGGAGTCCGCACTAAAATCTCACCTGAGCATCCACTCTTATTTGAGCATCCCTCTTTATTGGAGATCGCAATTTCTACACCCTCTAAAGGGTAGCCAACAGCGCCGTTTTGCTTACATCGAGGATTTGACACGGCAACGACAGGACCTGCTTCGGCTAACCCATACCCTTCAACAAGGGGAACTCCGTGTTGCTTGAAGATACGAGTAGTCCATCGTCGAAGTGGAGCACCACCGGAAACACAAACACGTATTCGTCCCCCTAATGCATCGCCAAGCCTTGCAAATTTTCTTTGCTGTGCTGCTCGTGCCAACCTGTCATAGAAGATTGGAACTCCAAGAATTACCGCTGGCGGTATTCGTTCACATGCCTCAAGAATTTTTTTGCGATCACGAACAATATTCAGAGCTCCTCCCCGAACAAGTGTCGTGTATAGATCCCCGATCCGTGCTAAGGCATGACTTTGAGGCAACCATGAAAGCCGGACATCATCGGGTTCCTCTAGGAACTCCGCTGCAGATGCCACTGCATTCATTGCCAATGAACGCTGACTGTGCACGAAACCCTTGGGGCGACCGGTTGTTCCTGAAGAAATAAGTATCGAAGCTGGTTCATCAGGGTCACATTCTCTAGCTCGTTCAGCAATGGAGTCATGGACAAACGCACGTGACACTTGTTTTTCATGCCAATCTTCTTGTACGTCAAGGAAAGGCAACCCCGCCTGCATTCCAAATCGCTGAGAAATTCCACCTGAAAAAATTAATCCGCGTGGCTGAAATAGGTGCAGATGACGAACTTGTTCTGACTGACTTTCCTCTGCATGAAGGGCCACATGAACAACGCCGCTAAGCAAGCATGCAAAATCAACTATCGGCCATGCAGCAGAATGCAGACCTACATGAAGCACCCGATCACCTGGCTTAAGCCCGATCTCCTCAAGTCGCTTAGCAACTCTGACTGATTGTTGCAGCAGTTGGCCCCAACAAAGCTGTTCACCTTTAAAAGAATCAATGATCGCTGGACGATCAAAACTCCTCTTACAGCGGTCAAGTANAAGTTGAGTTAGTGATGACGGCATGCATTTACTCTTCAGGNTGGCTGGTGTCACTCCGACTTCCTGATGCAAATTTTTTTCCATACAGCCATCTTATTNGAAACNGTAAACAGAACTATCGTGCCATCACCACTCTCGGGGTAGGGACCGCATANAAAGCCTAAAAAAAGTGNAGTGTACGCCCAAGCCTATCATTCCATCGATTCAAAAATGACTGCGATCCCCTGCCCAAGCCCAATACACATTGCGGCCAAACCGAGACGAGCCTGATGATCTCGCATTGCATGAATCAGTGTTGTCGAGATACGAACTCCACTCGCTCCAAGAGGATGTCCAATAGCCAGACTACCTCCACGAACGTTCACCTTGTCGCGATCAACCTTTAAGTCTTCGATACATGCAATCGCCTGCGCCGCAAATGCCTCATTTATTTCCAGTAACTCAATGTCTTGCAATTGGACTCCCGACCGATGGAGGATTTTCTGAATCGCATATACCGGTCCCATGCCCATCAAAGCTGGCGACACACCCACAACCGCTGTACATAGCACACGAACCAACGGAGTAAGTTCATGACGTTGTGCTGTTGCTTCGGACATGACAACCATTGCAGCTGCTCCGTCACTCATTGGGGCACTTGTAGCAGCGGTGACACTTCCCAGCTTCGGCAGAAATACCGGATTTAGTTTTTCCATCGCAGCTAAGCTTGCATCATGACGAATTGACTGGTCACGCTCTATGACAGAAAGCACACCGCTTTCATTCAAGCCTGAGCACTGAACAATCTCATTCTCGAAAAGACTATTATCAACTGCCTGTGATGCTCGACGATGACTTTCAAGTGCGTACTCCTCCTGCAACTCGCGACTGATGCCACGACTCGAGGCGAGATACTCAGCCGTCAATCCCATCGAAAGGACTGCTCTACTCGACTGTGAAAAAGCTCGAGGATGAAAGTTGATTTCAGAATTCATTGGGAGATGTTGCATATGCTCAACACCTGCAACAACGTGCACATCTTCCGCACCGGCCATGATTGAGTGGCATGCCTGTGATAAACCTTGCAACGATGAGCCACATAAACGATTTGTTGTAGATGCTGCCACAGTGAAAGGCAGTCCCGCCAGCATGGATATCGTACGCGCTACATTGCCACCGAGTTCTGCTCGTTGCTGCGTCACACCAACAACAACATCCTCGATACATTCCGGTACAACTCGTCCTCTTGCGACCGCTTCTGCTACGACCAAAGCAGCTAACTCATCACCACGTACTTTTCGAAAAACGCCCTTATTTACATCTGACCGACCGATTGCAGTGCGACAGCAAGACACAACAACCGGGGTCGTCTCTGGGGAGCGGGACAATCGTGTCATTTCTACCCTTAAATACCTTTCCTTGTCTGGCTCTCATTTCCTTTTGACGACGTAAAAGGACGTCCTGATTTAGCATGATTGAGAAGCCTAGTTGGTGGTTTCATTCTTGGCCCAAGGTGACTGAATTGATCAAGCCGACGAACGATCTCAGTTGCACCAAGAGAATCACCCCACGCAAATATCCCACCACGGAACGCCGGAAATCCGAGTGCATGAATAACAGCAAGGTCGATATCACACCCATCTCGCACGATGCCTTCATCAAGCACAAGAAGTGACTCAAGTAGCATGGGCAAAAAAAGTCGATCACAAATCTGCTCATCAGTCACCTGCTCCTCTACCAAACGATAAGGATTGATTAAGTCATCCAGTTTTTTATTGACACTTTCAATTTTTGCGTCATGACCAGTGCCCTTGTATGCGTAAAAACCTATTCCTGTTTTGCGTCCTAACCAACCCGCTTTGACGAGTGCAGGAATAACCGGCGAGGCGTCAATACGATCACCGATAGCATTTGCCATAACCAGTCCAGCGTAGAATGCCGTATCAAGGCCAACCATGTCATAGAGTTCAAGTGGCCCAAGAGGCATACCGAATCGTCGAGAGACTTTGTCGATTTGTGACGGATTGACTCCTTCCCGCAACAATTCAACTGATTCATGCAAGTATGGTGTCAGAACTCGATTCACAAGAAATCCTGGACTATCTCGAACAACGACTGGGACTTTCTTCAGTTGTTTTGCGTGCAAAACAACTGAAGAAATCGTGGAGTCACTGGTTTCCGGACCACGAATGACCTCGACCAATGACATTTTCCTGACAGGGTTGAAGAAATGCATTCCACAAAACCGTGTCGGGTCAGAAAACACACTGGCAAGAGTCGCTATCGGATTTGTTGATGTGTTTGTACAAATAATCGCCTTTGGTGAAACTATGTTTTCAATTTCTGCAAGCACCTGCCGCTTTAAGTCTGTTCGTTCAATCACGCTTTCGATAACGATATCCGCATCTGTGATTGATGAAAGCTGTGTTGTAGACATGAGACAGCCCGTCAGTTCACGCATCTTTTTTTGGTCCGTCTTTTGATAGAAACGGTCCCAAGCAGCCTCCTCTAGAATGGCAGGAACGCTTTCACTGAGTGCCTTGGCATCGACATCAACAAGCCTTGTGACAAATCCTGATCGCACGTGACGTGCTGCAATACCAGCACCCATGATTCCAGCGCCAATGACTGAGGGCTTCTGCAACTCGTTTACATTTAGTGATTGATCTGAATTCAAGTTTGACGACTCGCCCAGACCACCATCTCTACGGTTTCGTTCGCCGAGTCGGTGCACACGAACAAGTTGTTTTGCAACTGATGTTTGAACGAGTTCCGAAAAGGCTCTGCTTTCAAGCTCAGCTGCTTCTTGTATCGACTTCGTAGCACCCTGCATAATGGTGTTGAAAGCAACCATCGGTGCCGGGTAATTGCCTTTGGTACGACCGAGAATAGCTGCACCCGTAGTCGCTAACAAAAAGTCATTCTCTGACTTATTCAGGACGTGCGGCAACTGCAACGCTGCTCGACGCTTCAAATAATCACCGCTAGCAATGGCTCGCTCAAGTACTCCACATGCTGACTCTCGTGCTGAGCTACCGGGCACGCAGGCGTCAACTAATCCAAGAGTCTTGGCTTGAGAACCAGTGATTGCATCGCCAGAGACTATCAGCTCGATTGCAGGTCCTGTTCCTATCAGTCGGGGCAGACGAACCGTGCCACCCCATCCCGGCAACAGACCAAGTTTCACTTCTGGCATGCCGAGAATAACTTTATGGTTTTCAGTTACTATGCGGAAGTCACATGCAAGTGCAAGTTCAAGACCTCCACCGAGACAAGCGCCATCTATTATTGCAACGCTTGGGAATGGCAGAGAAGCAAACATACCAAGAAGATTTCTGCCATTGTCACACAATTCTTGCAGGTGAGCCGGTGGTAACGACCAAACTGCGTTAATCTGATCAATATCAGCACCAGCGAGAAATGAGTCGCTCTGACGGGACTCTACCAACAAGCCACGGGGTGGATCATCCTGAAGATAAGTCAGAACTTGTTTTAGTTCTCGCATAAAGTCCTGACTCATCACATTCTGCGCGTGGCCCGGCACATTAATGCCAACAGCAGTAATGTCTTCTGATAATTTCTCAATGACGAGGGTACTAAGGGTTGCTTTTAGTTCTGGCATAGTTTTGGTGATCCTGTCGTGCTGTAGCAGATCTCCGGGCTTACCGTATTTACTTGCTCGATTGACAAAAACCGCTAGTGTACCGAGAGTTTTGGAGACCGCTGGGCCTTTAAAAAGCCCCGCATTATGATATTCATAGGTAGTGGTGGCTTTTTATTTAAATCTCTCGATACAGAGCAGACTGATGGTTTCAAAACTAGGCGATTCACTCAAATTCAGTTCTCGCACAAAAATTGCACTATGGCTTGCTCTCGTTGCGGTTGGAGTTTGTGGCAGGCTCTGGCAACCAGCGTATAACGTTACTCCATTCGCGGCGATTGGACTTGCTGCAGGTTCCCTCTTTGGAATATCGATATCAGCTGCCGCAGTGCCGATTGTAGCACTTGTTCTGAGCAACATGGCGCTGCCCGGATACGGCTCCACTGTAATGGCTCTTGTCGTATACGCCTCATTCTTATTTCCGGTGCTATTCGGGAGCCTGGTTCAACGGCAGGGGGGGGTTGCTGTTTTAGGAGGAAGCCTCGCGTCTTCTCTCATCTTTTTCACAACTACAAACTTCGCAACGTGGGCTTTATCTGATCTCTACCCACATACTCTATCTGGCCTTGTAACTTGTTACGTAGCGGCTCTTCCATTTTATCGATGGATGCCTATCGGTGATGCCTTGTGGAGTATTTCATTGTTCTCCACGCTTATTGCAGTCGGGCATGTTCAGCAACTTGTACAGCCGATACAAGTGATCCCAGTGACAACAGGTGACCAACAAACTGTGGATCGCTTGACTGACGAGCAAAGGGACCGACAATAGATTTTTATTGGAGATCTGGTAAAAATTTCAGATCTACAGCCACACTGACGCACTCTCCGCGGGAATGGCGGAATTGGCAGACGCGCTAGGTTGAGGGCCTAGTGGTAGAAATACCGTGCAGGTTCAAGTCCTGTTTCCCGCATTATTCAGTAAGGTTCTTTCGATGGATGACACAGCCGCCAGCAGAACTGGATCCAAAGAGTCCCATCCCCGTGATAGCGAACTAACACCTGAGGCAGTTACTCCGGACACAGCACAAGTTGAGCAGAGTCCCCAACAGACAACTCCCGATGGTGATCGTCCTAGGCGACGAATTGCTATAGGCACACAACGGGCCAATTCTGAGCAAACAGATACAGCCCCACGCTACACGTACATTACGTCCGAAAATTCTTCCAGTTCTAATGAAACCACAGCAGCCCAGGGTGATACTTCTTCTCTGAAAACAGAAGCTGAGAAGAAGCCACAGCAGAAAAAAACGAAAGACCGTCGCCGTGGTCGATCAGAACGT
This sequence comes from Planctomycetaceae bacterium, assembly GCA_002694955.1. The sequence goes on along the minus strand of NZNR01000026.1, from coordinate 848 downwards.
GGCGGAAAGGCATCCGCTTTCGCTGATTCTGCACCTCTTCAGAAGCGAGTCACGATCCCAAACCTACGACAAGATCTTGATGAAGATCTTGAAAAAGATTTTGAAGCGGCGCTCGCAGGACTCGAAGTTGATTCATTGCTTGAACAAAGTTCTCTTGTTGATCAACCAATTCAGCCGGGCGCGAAAATTGAAGGAACCGTTCTCTCGATTGGCCCTGAGACTGCCTTCATCGATCTTGGAAACCAACGACAAGGCGCTCTTCAACTTGCAGGTTTATTTGAAGAAAGTGGCGAATTACCGAAAGTAGGGCAGACGCTAGAGCTATCCGTAGGCGGTCAGAATGAAGAAGACGGCCTCTATGAAGTTGCTCCTGCGAACCGAGCAGTGACAGTAGAAGATTGGTCCCAACTGGAAGTTGGCATGATTGTTGAAGCTCGATGTACTGCTGCAAATAAAGGAGGTCTCGAGTGTGACGTGGCTGGAATTCGAGGTTTTATGCCTACAAGCCTCATTAGCCCATGGCGAATTGAAAGCCCGGAAGAAATGATTGGCCAAACACTCGAGAGTCTTGTCACCGAAGTTGTTCCCCACGCGCGTCGCCTTGTTTTATCTCGTCGAGCAGTAATTGAAAAACAGGCTGCAGACGAAAAGTCAAAAATGCTTGAAACGCTGGAACCTGGAGCACAGGTTGAGGGAATCGTGCGTTCAATTAGGGAATTCGGTGCTTTTATTGATATCGGCCATGGTGTGGAAGGTCTTGTTCACGTGAGCCAACTAGCATGGGAAAGAGTGAGCGACCCAAAAGAATTCCTTGAAATCGGTCAGCACGTTCATGCCATGGTCAAAAA
>NZNR01000025.1 GCA_002694955.1 Planctomycetaceae bacterium | reverse complement strand
TTGTTCGTAGTTTGCTGGGGCTCAGCTACTTGCCTGTTGATCAAATGAGTAGCAATAAAGATTAGTTGCAGCGGGTTTTCCCGCAATGAGAAAAGCATATCTAAATAAAAATTGATTATGTTGCGTGGATAGTTCCCTCCGTTTCGCTCCATAAAGAGGGTAGACTGATTTGTTGGATGACTTACAGACTTTTAGGGGTTAGGTGGTAAACTTCACAGATGAATAAAAGGCACGCAACATCTGAGGTTCTCAGTGCAGACACTGTTCAGCAGGCAGCAGAAGCTCCATTCGTTGACCATGAACGAATAGAAGCGGCTGTTCGAGAAATTCTCACTGCAGTAGGTGAAGATCCAGATCGGGAAGGATTGCTTGAAACGCCAGCTCGGGTTGCTCGTATGTATGCAGAAATGTTTAGTGGGTTGAATGATGATCCACGGCGTCATCTCGGAAAGGCGTTTACTGAAAAATATGATGAGCTTGTCCTAGTTCGTGACATTGCCTTCAATAGTATGTGTGAGCACCATCTGTTGCCTTTTATGGGGCATGCGCATATTGGTTACATACCAGATGGTCGAGTGTTGGGTCTGAGTAAGTTGGCGCGAGTGGTGGAGTCAGTGTCACATAGGCCGCAGGTTCAGGAGCGTATGACGGAACAGATTGCAGATTTACTAGAACATGATCTTGGAGCAAAAGGAGTTGCTGTTGTTCTCGAGGCTTCACACACATGTATGACGATTCGTGGTGTACGGAAACCTGGGAGTCTTTGCGTCACTTCAGCAATAAAAGGAATTTTCAGAGATAACGTCTCCAGTCGAGCCGAGGTTCTTTCGCTTATCAATGGAAAGAATTAAGAGCGCTTTTGTTGGTGTGCGACTATTGTTGTAGGACGGAGTTGTGTTGCTAGATAGCTCCATGAGTTGTCCTTTCCTGTCTGCTTTTCGAACATGGTGGATCAACGGTCATGACCCTGCTTGTAGATTTTCTTTGTCGCTTCAGTTTCGGTCTTGCCGTTGCGTTATGCATAACTCCAACCACCCTTGTTCCAAGTGGCTTCTTTCGAGTGAATACTCTCGTATTGCTTGGGCTGACTACCTTGGCCGCATTACTGTCATTTACGCTTGGTTTGTCAGCAAATACATGGGTCCTATCGATCGCAGCGTTTGTTGCTTGGGTTGGCAGTGTGTTGTGGTACGCCGATCGACGTTGGCCAGGTCTTGTTTGTTGTGTAGCGGTGTCCACTCTATGCGCTGTAGCGATAGCTCGCACTGGTGGATTATCTGTTGCCGAAGTCGGAGTACGGGTTCTTTCAGGCTGTTTGATTGGCTTTACTGTCAACGCGATGCTTCTTGGGCATTGGTATCTCAATGCGCCCGGTATGCGGGTGGACATCTTACGGCGATCAATAGACCAGACGCTTTTCGTATGGAGTCTTTTAATGGTTCTGGTTCTGGCGATCATCATCTGGCAGTTTGTGAGGATGGGAGACCCTGGTGCTTCAGTTTTTACCAATATTCTGCGAGCGGTCACTGTGGCTACCGCTGGCGTGGATGGTACTCTGGACTCGACAGGCTTGGCATTGTTTTGGCTTCGATGGTTGGCAGGGCTAATTGGGCTTCCAGTCCTTTTGCTTATGAGTCGTATGACATTGGATATCCCAAATACACAAAGCGCAACAGGTATTCTCTATGTGGCGTGTTTGGCGGTCATTTTGGGTGAATTAACTGCGCAACTTCTTGGTATGACAGTGCGAATTGAAAATCCTGTTGCTCAGTCAGTCCAACAGAAAATATGGAGCGAGATCACAGCATGAATATCGCATGTGCATGTCCTGCCTGTCATGCAGGGATCTACCAGACCTCTATCGAAGAATCTTCATCGGTTACATGCCCGGTATGCGACCAAAGTATTGGCATCCCACAAGTAGCGATTCAGGTTGCTGAACAAAATGCCGGCCCGCGACTTAATCGATGCTTGGTTTGTCCAAGCACGGAGTTGTTTGTAAGAAAAAACTTTCCGCAGCGACTTGGTGTAGCGATTGTGGTTGTTGGACTGGCAATGAGCTGTGTTGCTTGGGCCTATCGCGACTTGTTTTTGACGTTTGCGATTCTCTTTAGTACTGCCTTGCTCGATGTGGTCCTATTCTTCGTTGTCCCCGATTGCCTGACCTGCTACCGCTGCGGCGCACGGTACACTGGCACCGATGAAATGAGTCGCTTTGGGAATTTTAATCTCGAGACTCATGAGAAATATCGGCAGCAGGCCGCGAGGGAGCGACAAACCACTTCTCAGCCCTGATTGAGAGAGCAGGTTGTTTACGGCTAGAAAGTCTTATGGCTTGGCGTAGATTGGGTGTATGTAATGGATTGTCGACGGTAAGCGGTTGGGAACGATGCTGGTCTTGGTGATGCAAGAAGAATGGAAGTTAACAAGTGTTTGTCTGGTTGTGCTCTTAGCTATAGCATCTGGATTTGTTTCAATGGCATGTGCTGCCGTAAAAATCATTGAAAAAATTGATTTGAAGTGGTGTGAGGGGGAGGTTTGTTCAAAATATGTCAGATAGGCATGGTCAACTCGGGTCAGTAGATGTGGAAAATCAGGTTTACGTGAAACTTTTTGCTGGGTTTGCTGAGTCCGCGGGGGTGAAAGAAGTCCGTGTTGCTGTCAAGCAATTTACGGTGGCAGAGGTTCGTTGTGCTTTGGAGCGTAAGTTGCCGCATCTGGCTTCGTTGTTGTCCCGGAGTGCTATTGCCATCGACGGTCGCTATGCAGTGGAGAATGACCTGATTTGTACGAGCTCAGAAATTGCCGTTATTCCTCCTGTCAGTGGAGGTTAGGCATGCTGCAAGTTGAACTCACCGATGATCGGATTGATGTCTCGCGGGTGCTCGCACATGTGGCAAGCGATCGTGCAGGAGCAAGCGTGGTATTCACTGGCACGACGCGGCAAGACACAAATGGCCTCACTACAGACTGGCTTGAGTATGAAGCCTATGAACCGTTGGCGAAGAGGGAACTTGCTCGATTGCAAGAACACGCAGTTCTTCAGTTTCAAATAGTAAAATGTTCGATCGTGCATAGACTCGGCAAGGTTTTAGTCGGTGAAGTGAGTGTTGCTGTTGCTGTTTCTGCAGTCCACCGAGCCGAGGCATTTGCTTCAGCGTCATGGCTCATGGATAGGATCAAGATAGAAGTGCCGATATGGAAGCGACAGGTCAATGCTTCCGAAGCCTTTTGGGTCCACCCGGAAGGTAGTGACATGTCAGCTAGGAATACTGGTTGGCGTTCACAGGAGCTTTCCGATGAGTTGCTCTAATCAAGTTTTCGACGCATCCGTCAAAAAAAATCTTGTTGATCAGTTCGGTAGGTCCCATACGGATCTGCGGATCAGTGTGACAGACAGATGCAACCTTCGGTGCGGGTATTGCATGCCACTCGACGCGTCTTTTCTCAGCCAGCAAAAACTTTTGACGTATGGTGAGATAGTAAGGTGCGCTCGTGTGGTATCTGAGATGGGTGTTCAAACCATTCGTATAACAGGTGGCGAACCGCTCATGCGACCCAGGTTATTTGAGCTTGTTGGGGAGTTGGATAGGTTGCCAAATATTCAAGAAGTTGCTCTCACCACTAATGGCTTACTGTTAGGAAGTCAGGCTGCAGATTTAGCCAAGTCAGGTTTGTCCCGGCTCAACGTGAGTCTCGACAGTCTTGATGAAGGGCGATTTGAAAAAATCGCTCGTCGTTCTGGGCTTCAGCAAGTTCTTGAAGGTCTCGAAGAGGCAAGTCGGCATGGGTTTCAGTCAATTCGATTGAATGCAGTGTCCATTCGTGGATTAACGGAGAAAGATATCGTTCCTTTAGCCACATTTTGTCGCACGCACGCTTTTCACCTACGATTTATTGAATTCATGCCAGTCGATGCAGAAGGTACATGGTCTCACGAGGACGTTCTTACGGGTGAAGAGGTACGTCAAATACTCGGGAAGTCTTTTGGTGAACTAATACAAAACGAGAGAAGCGACCCAGGGCAGCCATCGATTGACTATACTTATGCGGATGGCAGCGGTGTTGTTGGATTTATCAATCCTGTTTCCCAACCCTTCTGTGATCGCTGCGATAGGTTGCGGCTTACCGCGGATGGACAATTTCGTAACTGCCTTTTTTCAGCCACTGATTGGGATGCTCGGGCCTTGCTCAGAACGGGTGGAACAGACGAAGAACTGCAAGTACTTTTAGCTGCATGTGTGAACGCGAAGCACTTTTCGCATGGGATAGGCACCGAATCTTTCCAAAGGCCATCAAGGGCTATGTATCAAATTGGCGGGTGATAGCGGGTGGAATGACATCGTGGCAACAAACTAGTGAATAAAGACGACAACTATCCACAAAGACGGTATCTTGATAACGCAGCGACTACGTGGCCTAAGCCGGAAGTGGTTTGGGAAGCGTGGNAGCAGGCAGCTAGAGAAAATGGCGTAGCGGTCGGAAGAGGCGCCTATCAAGAGGCGTTAGCAGCAGCAGACCTNGTCCACCAGTTACGCCAGGAAGTTGCATCATTGCTCGGCGTTTTACCGGAAAGAATCTGCCTGCCGGCATCAGCNACCNTTGGTTTGAATCAGNCCATTCATGGCATCGTTAAGCCCGGNGATCACGTAATTGCCACGGCGGCTGATCATAATGCAACGCTTCGACCACTTCATTATTTGAGGGAAAAGGGTTGCATNTCTTTAACAATTGTGCCGTGTGATGAACGAGGTTTGGTAGATCCAGATGAACTTGTCCGAGCATGGCAAGCGAATACAAGGCTGGTAACCGTGTCGCATGCATCAAATGTTACAGGGGTGACCCAGGAAGTTCAGGCAATTGTTAACNTCGCCCGAGAACGAGACACAATTTCAATACTCGATGCTTCTCAGTCCATGGGTCAGGTTGTAATGTCACAATACGATTCAATTGCCGACATCATTGTTTCNCCTGGCCATAAATGGTTGATGGGAATGCACGGCATAGGAGTGCTCTATGCAAGGCAAGGAATTCATCTTGATCCACTNATCCANGGAGGTACGGGTACAACGAGTGAATCGCTTGAAATGCCNGTCAAGATACAGGATCAAGTTGAGGTGGGAACATCAGACTTCCCAGCNGTCGTNGCACTACTCGCGGGGTGTAGATGGCTAAAAGAGGAAGGATTGAAATCGGTTATCGCTTCTTGCAGAGGGTTTGCTCAAGCGTGCTATGATGAATTAAGTGATATCCCTGGAGTTCGTGTAATTAGTCCCGATCCAGCTTCAGGTGCTTTAGGTCCGCCGATTATTAGTATGGTTTGCAAGGGATATTCACCAGCGGAGGTCGCTGCCTTGTTTGAACAGATTTCGGGTGTTCAAGTGCGTTCCGGGTACCACTGTGCCGCTCGTATCCATGAATTCCTAGGGACCAGTCAGGGCGGGACNGTTCGCATTTCGTTTGGTCCTTTCAGTGGCATAGAAGATGTAGAGGCGATTATCTCAGCAACAAAAGANATAATGNTGTAGAGTGCAGCTCGATGAAAGNAGGTGTTGAATGGCAGGTAAGAAGAATGACGTCTGGTATTCAGAGGGTCTGCGCTTTGAGTGCTCGCAATGCGGAGATTGCTGCACTGGTGCTGAGGGGTATGTCTGGGTTAATCAAGCCGAGATCGATGCAATGTCTGCACGGATGCACATGACTCCAGAGGTTTTTGAGAAACAATTTGTTNGACGGATAGGCGTTCGGAGGTCGCTCACGGAAAGGCCTGGAGGAGACTGCGTGCTACTCGATGCCAAAACACGTCGCTGCACGGTCTATGAGGATCGTCCTCGGCANTGTCGAACATGGCCTTTCTGGGATTCTAATCTCAAATCTGCGTCGTCGTGGGGTGAGGCCGCTGCAAGCTGCCCTGGCTGTGACAAGGGTGATCTTGTGCCACTGGAGAAAATACAAGAACAGGCAGCAAAGATCCGCATCTAGTGAGCAGGCTGGCTGCTTTAAGGGCCCAAGGTCGCATNTTTAGAGCAACTGGCTCGCAGGTTAACTCAGGCTGGTTTACAGAGAAACTGAACGACTATGAGGCGCGAAGCAGTTGTAGGGCTTCTCTCACAGCACGCCGCCATGGGTTCGGTATGGAGTCATGTGAGATGGCTGGTCAAGGAACCAAATGCGTTCCCATTCATCAGTAATCGCTCGAAGATCTTCTGATGTGTAGATTAATTCCTGTGCTCTCCGAATGGGGTCGCCAGAATACATAGGAATAAGACATCCCGTATTTGTCGCTACGAGAAGTCCCATGACTACGAGTATGATAAATTTGAGGCCGATATCCCACGTACCGCTACGGGTATTGTTGGTATTCATCGCGCCGCGCTCCCTGTATCAGTTATGTCGTTCGTCTCAGTCGAAAAGGTAATGTTCTCGTTTTCTATTGCGGACAGAGCAGGAACATCCCAGCTGCCGCCTCTTGGGTATAAACTGGCCTTTTCGAGTATCTCGCTCTGAGTTCTATGTACCGTGCAGGCCTTTTCAGTGCGATGGTAAAATTTTTCAAACATAGTTGTGTATTGTTGAAATAGGCATGCATATGCTCTGGGAACTGCCACCAACACCGTTTCTCGGTAGGCTGGGAGTTTTAAGGAGACTGTGGCTTGTCGAGGTTCCTNACCCTGGCTTCCATTTCTTTGCCTGGCTTGAAACTCACGAAATACCTGGGTGGGACGTTGACAACGTCTCCCGTTCGAGGATTTCTGGCAACCCGACCGTCTCTTCGCTTGATTTGAAATATTCCAAAATTCCGAAGTTCGACCCTGCCCTCTTTGACCAGTGCATTTATGAGTGCGTCGAATGTGGTCTGAACCGCTTCCTGCGCCTTCGCCTTGGGGAGATCTAAACGCTCGGAAATGGTCCGGACGATGTCTTGTTTGGTCATGACTTTGACACTCCAGTCGTGGAGTTGGGGCCGAAAACGGCTCTTTAGACCCCATNTGGACAGGCCTAGCAGTATGNTTGTGTAGNTTTCGTGTCTGTCCGGTAGGAACCATAATGACGCTTTAGTCGTGATGTCAACGAGGATCGNGACTGTGTGNNAAAAGTGGTATTCACCTTTTCCATATGCTCTATCGGCCTAAAAATCAGCAGTCTTGAATTAGTCTGCACATTCGGAAGAAATATGAGAACNTGCCTGTTTTTCCTGTTTTGCGTGTCCGTTGGTACTTTGCCCCTGCGGTACACTGTTTTGATGGTGTGGACTGATCAGTTTCAGTTTTTCAGCCAGTATCAAGCGTTCCTTTGCATGTAGAAAACACGATGACTGCATCTGCTCCTCCGGTGCTTCCTGATTTGACTGTTCAACTTGGGCGGCTTTCAATACCAAATCCAATCATGGTNGCGTCAGGAACATTTGGCTATGCCAATGAAATGCAGNAATTTGTTCCCCTCCATCGACTTGGTGGGATNGTCCCCAAAACAATCACGGTTGCNCCACGAGCGGGAAACCATCCCTGGCGTACNATAGAGACCGCCTCCGGGTTACTGAATTCGATCGGGCTTGATAACGACGGTCTTGAAAAGTTCATTCAAGATAAACTTCCTTTTCTTCGTTCATGNGGGGCACCTGTCGTTGTCTCGATTGCAGGCGGAACAGTTGCTGAGTTTGTGTTGCTTGCCNAGCAACTCGATAAGGAAAATGGAATCGCTGCGCTTGAGTTAAATATCTCATGCCCTAACGTCAGTCATGGTGTTGATTTTGCAACGGACCCAGATCTCTGTCGACAAGTAGTCGCCGGTGTACATCAGGCTACTCAATTGCCAGTCATAGCAAAGTTAACACCAAATGTGACAGATATAACTTCGATTGCCCAAGCGGCTGCTGATGGAGGAGCGGACGCTGTGACTCTCATCAACACATGTCAGGGAATGGCAGTCAACTGGAGGAAGCAACAGACGCTTCTGGGAAATGGTATTGGTGGTNTAAGCGGTCCNGCGATTAAACCAATCGCTTTGCGCTGTGTGCATCAGGTTCACACTCGCGTTGGCATACCCATAATTGGCGTGGGTGGAATTATGACAACGGATGACTGCATGGAGTTCTTTGTTGCTGGAGCCTCAGCCGTACAGATTGGGACAGCGAGTTTTGCGGAGCCTGTCATCACGAAGCGTATTCTCGACGAACTTCCTGCGGCTATAAATGTGCTCGGAGCATCAGAACTNCAACAAATCGTTGGTAGTCTAGTGATTGGTGATGGTGTCAAAACATCGGGAAAGAACAAAAAATAACTCAGAACTGATTGTGGACGTGTTCAAGTTTCGTTAAGGACGCGTGACGAACGTATTGGAGATGGATATCGGCATGCAATCTAATTCAACTTCGGCAGCTAGGATGCGAGTGCTTTCAGGCATTCAGCCAACAGGACGGTTTCATTGGGGTAATTACTTTGGTGCGATACGCCAATACATCGACCTGCAAGACGCCGGTGAAGGTTTTTATTTTATTGCCGACCTGCATGCACTCACCACAGTTCGCGACCCTGAAAGGCTTCGTGGATTTGTGCGCGATGCAGCACTTGATTTGGTTGCCTTAGGTCTTGATCCTGAGCGAGCGACTTTATTCGTTCAGTCAGATGTGCCTGAGGTCGCCGAGCTTACATGGTTGTTAATGACAGTAACGCCAATGGGGCTTTTGGAGCGGTGTCATGCCTACAAAGACAAAAAAGCGAGAGGGATAACCGCAGATGCTGGGCTTTTTACTTATCCCGTCCTTATGGCTGCGGATATCTTGGCCTACGATGCGGATGTCGTGCCGGTCGGTGAAGATCAGGTGCAACATATTGAGGTATGCCGAGATCTAGCAGGTACTTTCAATCATCTCTACGGTGGCAATGTTTTCCGTCTTCCGAAACCAAGGCTTGTTGACGGAGCTGCAAAAGTGCCGGGAACTGATGGGCAGAAGATGTCAAAAAGTTATCAGAATACGATCGAGGTGTTTGAAGACTTGCCGGCACAGAAAAAGAAAATCATGCGAATTACAACGGACTCCCGGTCGATGGAGGAGCCGAAGGATCCGCAAAAAGACCATCTTTACCAACTGTTTTCCCTTCTTGGGTCCGAAAGAGAAGTTTTTGAAATGGGAGAACTCTATCGACGTGGTGGGTTTGGCTACGGCGAAGTGAAAAAAGCAATTTTTGCCGCAGCAGAAGAGACTTTTGCTGCTGCTCGAGAACGACGGTATGAACTGGAATCTATTCCAAGCAGAATAGACGAAATCCTTGCCAATGGTGCCCTACGAGCAAGAGCAGTTGCCGGTACTGTTCTCGAGCGCGCACGCGAAGCTTGTGGGCTTCGTGGTTCATCCGTGCGGGGACATAAGAAATGAATGTGCTTGGTATTGGCACGGACATTACAGAGTGCCTTCGGATCGGCAAAATGATTGAGCGACACGGCGAGCTCTTTGTGCAGCGAGTCTATACCCCTAAGGAAATTGAATACTGCAGGGGCCGCCGGATGGCTATGCAGCACTTTGCTGGCCGATGGGCCGCAAAAGAAGCAATACTGAAGGCTCTTGGTACGGGGTGGCGACAGGGCATCAGTTGGCGTGATGTTGAGGTACTTAATGGATCTTCAGGAAGACCAGCTGTGACTCTCATGGGAGGCACACAGGATCTCGCCGAAAAAATGGGGATAGGTGGTGTGCTTGTGAGTATTTCACATTGTCGTACTCACGCAACTGCTCACGCAATTGCGGTGAGCCAGATGCCACCAACCTTTGAACATGATATGCCTTGGGAGTAGGTGGATTACGCCTCAATAAACTTTTCCAGTTCAGCAACTCCGCCCTCTATGGTCAGGTCGCTTAATGGGGTTCCGTCTTCCACTGGTGTGTGTCCGTCTCGTCGTGTTAGTTCGAGTGTCTGCTGGCTCTTCATGTGGTCAGCGAGTTCTTTGCGAAGATTTTTCTGTTCTTTTTCAGAGAGTTTTGAAAAAGCTCCTCGTCCCCGACATTTTGGAAACTTGCTGCACCCGAGCCAGGGGCCACGTTTGCCATCACGAAGATTGAGAAAGCCGCCACACTTTTCACATTCAATATCAGTTGCGATGGGAGGCGGGGCAGGAAATTTCAGGTCTCCTTTTTTGTCAATATTTAGAATAAATGGTGTAGGTGCATCAGAATCAGACTTCTTTCCTGCCTTTTTCTTTGGTGGAGGTGGAACATCTTCGACAAGAAAATCACCAAACCGTCCAGTTCGTTTGACCATCGGCTTCCCACTTGGTGAGAGAAGGTCTATCTGCTCCGGAAGTTGAGGGCGACCGTCTCTGTCACACGGCATTGCAAAAGTACAAGAAGGTATTTCTTTTGGTTTTCGTGCTCGGGGTTTCTTGCCTTTTGCTGTTCTTTTAGGTGGCGGCGGATCTTCAAGAACTTTTTCATTGTAACCCGTGCAAGATAGAAATTTCCCACCATTTTTAGCTAGAAGATAATCTAGCCGACGACCACATTCAGGGCATTTGTATGGAGATGGTTTTGAGCGGACAAACTCAAGGTCTTTCAAGATGTTTAGATAGGGAATGAGTTTCTCATAAAACCGAAGTAGCATCTCCTGCCGTGTTATTTTCCCTGCCGCCACGTCGTCAAGGTCATTTTCAATCTCTCGAGTGTAAGCAACTTCAATAAACTGCTGTTCGATGTCGCTGTTGTCAGTGCCATCTTTGAGGAACTCAGTAACCAGTTCACCTCGAAAAGTAGCGTAGAAACGCTTGGCGATTTGTTCAGCGTAAGCTCGATCTTGAATGACCCTTATGATGCTCGCATATGTCGAGGGTCTTCCAATGCCTTCCTGTTCTAGTTTTTTTACGAGCGATGCTTCGGTGTATCGTGGTGGAGGAGACTGAAATTTCTGCTTTGGCTCGATACTAAACGGAGACAACGTTGTTCCTTTGTCAAACTCTGGAAGCACCTGGTCTCCGTCACCTTTTGGAATACCAATGATTCGCAGGCACCCATCGAATCGCAGTACACGGCCATTTGTCTTGAAGACAGCCCCAGTGTCTTTATCAGTTCGCCTCATCTGAACTGTCGTGCTGTCCCACTCTGCATCGATCGCTTGGCAGCCAACAAAGGATTGCCAAATGAGTTGGTAGAGACGAAACTGCTCGTCACTAAGAGCAGAAGCAATAGTGTTTGGGTCACGGAATGGATCGGTTGGTCGAATTGCTTCATGAGCTTCTTGGGCGGACTGATCTCTACTTGCGTAAAAACGTGGTTTCTCAGGAAGATATTCTTTGCCTACCTTTTCTTCAAGATAGCGGCGTGCCAGATTAATGGCCTCACCAGACAAATTTGTCGAATCGGTTCGCATATATGTAATCAAACCGACACTTCCTTCTCCGGGAAGGGTGATGCCCTCATATAGTTGTTGGGCAATACGCATCGTACGGTCAGCTGCCATGCCGAGCTTGCTGCTTGCGGCTTGCTGCAATGTGCTTGTTATAAAAGGTGGATAAGGTTTTGATTTCGTACGTTTTACTTCAATAGAATCAATAGTGTAGATCGCTTTAGGGTCTGGTTTGCCACTAATGCGAATAAGATTTTTCGCCCGCCCTCTCCCATTTTGGTTTTCCTCTCGCTCGATATTTATATCGAGCAAGCCGGCGGCCTCAGCGGCTGATACAGCCTCGTCAATCAGCTCTTCGGTAGAGTTGTTACTGGCAGTGATCTTTAATGATTTGCCATCAACTTCAATAAGATCTGCAGACAGGCTGCGATGATCAGAAAGCCAAGCGGTGCGTTGCTTTATTGTTGGTGGCTTGTTCCGAGTATCTGTCTGGGAGATAAAGTCATTCCACTCAGTATGCAATGCGTCTGACGCATCTATATCAAAGCAAAGAGCTCCCGAAATTTCCCAAGATTCATCAGGAGTAAAGGACCGGATTTCTTCTTCGCGTTCAGCAACGAGCCGTGAAGCAACACTTTGTACACGTCCAGCACTTTTACCGGCGCCTTTTGGCCAAAGAATCGGTGAAGTTAGAAATCCAACGAGGCGATCAAGAATTCGTCGTGCGCGCTGCGCATCGACGCGGTGCATGTCTATGCCTCGAGGATTCTCGAAAGCTTTTTGAACGTCTGATTTTGTAATTGCATCAAAAGTGACTCGTTTTGCATCCGGTGGATTGACCTTTAGTACTTCTGCAAGATGCCAGGCAATTGCTTCACCTTCACGGTCAAGGTCTGTGGCAAACCAGATGTCACGAGCTCCTTTTGCAAGTTTCTTTAGTTCCGTTATTAC
>NZNR01000024.1 GCA_002694955.1 Planctomycetaceae bacterium | reverse complement strand
GGTAACGCGAACCATCCGTATGCAGCATCGTGGTGGCCTGTTGGCCACATCCTAGGATACGAACACAGTTTTATTAATCATGCGGCTGACATGATGACCGTCATCGGTGGCGGTGAGCCGGTGGTGCCTCTTGCTGATTTTACTGACGCGTATGAGGTTCAGAGAGTTCTCTCAGCCGTGGTCGAATCTGATAAACAGCGGTCATCAGTTCCACTGAATCAAATCCAATAATTTTCAACTGTGTGTTTTAAAAACAGTCGCATCAGGCTAAGGGTGAGAGTCCTGCTGCGGAAATGACTGAGGTCCTTAAAATTCTTCAAGGAGGATACTCGGTGAAAGTGACTGANGAAGTAGTATCCTCAATGTCACTCGACGATCATCGCCTCGCTGTCAACTCNGNTTAGAAGGAGAGTTTTCTCAATGGCAAAACGAANGACNGCCCGACTCGTTTTCGATATCGAGTCAGCAGCAGATGGAGACCTCATTTCCAAAATCCGTTATCCGGGAGAAAAACTCTCNCCNACCGAAGCAATTGAGCAGTATCGTTCTGAATTNCTTGAGCAAAATGGAAAAGATTTTATTCCATATACATTTCAGCTGCCTGTNTCACTTGTTGTTGCTACCGTTGCCGACGACTATTCATTGATCGATCTGGTAGCACTTGATGAAGAAATGTCGCGTCCCCATGAGATCGTGCGTTTGTTCTGGGAAGGTTGGCGAAAAAATGGCCAGCCACAACTTGTTTCATTCAATGGTCGTGGTTTTGATATCCCACTGCTTGAGGTGTGTGCTTTTCGGTATGGATTGAGCATTCCAGAGTGGATTGCTGAAAAGGCTCGTAGTTTCGAACAGCCACGAAATCGATTCAACAGTGCAGCACATCTCGACCTGCANGAATTTTTAACGAATAACGGTGCAAGCCGATTTGTAGGAGGGCTTTCCCTGGCCGCCAATCTCATTGGTAAGCCTGGAAAACTTGATGTGGCTGGGCACATGGTTCAAGACCTTTGGGATGGCGGTCGAGCACGTGAAATTCATGACTATTGTCGAAGTGATGTNCTCGACACGTACTTTGTTTATCTGCGCAGCCGTGTTGTTGCGGGGGCAATTTCTCTGGCTGACGAGCAATCATTGATTGAGGCAGCCCATATCTGGATTCAGAGTAAAGCAGCTGGGTCACCCGGNCTGGCACGATATCTTGAGGCTTGGGGCGATTGGCAGAGCCCGTGGGGCTAGCACATGATTGTGCAGCCCCACGGCGAATCAGTTATGCCTCTGTGATTGGCTCTTTGACAAGTTGGATAAAGTGATTGCCCTTTGATCCACTTGAGAGTTCTTTTGCCTTCTTTTCGGCAGCACGCTTGTCAGCATATTCGAAGACAGCCAGCCGCTTTAGTCCGGAATTAAAAACCCCCCAGTACGCCTTCAGGCGAGCTTCTTTCACAACCTTTTTTCGAGTTGCTCGTTTTTTAGCTGCTTTCTTTGCTACTTTTTTAGCTGCTTTNTTAACAGCNTTTTTTTTGGTGACTTTTTTGGCAGCCTTCTTTTTTGCTGTTTTTTTGACAGCTTTCTTCACTGTTTTTGTTGTTTTTTTGGCAGCCTTTGTTGTTTTCTTGGCAGCCTTTTTTTTCGCGGTCTTTTTCGCCATGGATGCTCGCCAGCCTTCTGTGCAACGGTGAAAGGATTATTCGGAAACGGTAGCCAACATACGGAGGATGGCCGTCTTGTTGGTTCCAACAAGATGCTCGCAGTATAAGATGCAAGACGGTCGCCGCACAGGGACCACCGCGACAGCCTATACTGGAGGGACGATGACAGTAGAAATACCAACAAATGAGCCCCTGGCCGCTGGTCCATTAGAGGCGTATCGGAAGCTCGATGATGTGACGCTTGCGAGTCGGATTGACGAAGTTCGACAGCGTCTCGGGTCACGTGTGCTGATTCTCGGCCATCACTATCAACAGGATGGTGTCATTGCTCATGCGGATTTACGAGGGGATAGTTACCAACTCTCCAAATCTGCTGCTGAACGAACAGACTGTGAGGCTATCGTGTTTTGCGGTGTCCACTTTATGGCGGAGACGGCAGATATTCTTGTCAATCGGCCCGAGCAGGTAGCAAGTCGAAATGGTGCCCGGGTGAATGTTGTATTACCCGATACCGCAGCTGGCTGCTCGATGGCTGATATGGCAGCAATTGAACAAGTGGAAGATGCGTGGGCTGATCTTGGTGAGATTATTGATACCGATGACATTACTCCAGTGACATATATCAATTCCGCTGCCAGCCTCAAGGCTTTCTGCGGTCGGCATGGTGGCATCGTCTGTACATCAAGCAACGCTCGTGCGATTCTTGAATGGGCTTTTTCTAAAACGAAACGNGTTCTCTTTTTTCCAGATCAACACCTTGGCCGAAATACTGCTCACTCAATGGGTGTACCACTTGAGCAAATGTGTGTGTGGAATCCTCATGATCCACGACTAGGTGGCAATGATTCAACATCACTCGAAAAGAGCCAAGTGATTCTCTGGCAGGGACACTGTAGTGTGCATGCGATGTTCCGACCTGAGCATGTTGACACGATGCGAGAGAACATTCCGAATGTNAAAGTCCTTGTTCATCCAGAGTGTGCAATTGAGGTTGTTGAAAAAGCTGACCTTGCCGGCTCAACGAGTTACATCATCAATCAGATACAAAGTGCTGCCCCTGGTACATCCTGGGCAGTCGGCACGGAGCTTCATCTCGTCCGACGCCTCGAACAAGAGCATCCCGAACAGACCATCCGATTTCTCTCACCGACGGTTTGCATGTGTGCGACCATGTACCGTATTGATCTGGCACATCTCTGTTGGAGTCTTGAGCACCTTGAAGCCGGAAGTCCTGTCAATGTGATTCGTGTTGACCAAGATACCGCACATTGGTCTGTCGTTGCACTCGAACGCATGCTGGATGTAACGGCGTTAAAACGTAGCTAAATAGGTTGAGTGGCGTGTCTTTATACGTAGAAAAAAGATCAGGTTTAATCATTTCGTATTTGGNATGGAAAGCTAGCAACGTCTTTGTGTCATAAGCAATTCTGAGACAGCAAATCCTTGAAATTCTAAGCATTTTCAACAATGTAAAAATTATTTGTGAGCAGAGCAGGCCATGCATTATCCCTTGTCNTATTGCACGAACGTCCATCCTTGTCGNTCACGCAATGATCTNGAGAGNATTATTGTTCAAGAAGCTCGTTGTGTTCGGGANCAATGCGGCTTCGACCTTGGGGTTGGCCTTTGGTTGCCAGAAGCTGTTATTTCTAATCTGATTTATGATGCAACTTTCACGACAAGCGTTGCCAGCCTTCTTGCCGATCAAGGGATGCGTTGCTTTTCATTGAATGCCTTTCCTTTTGGAGATTTTCATTCTGAACGCGTAAAGGAAAATGTGTATCTCCCGGACTGGTCAGATGTTCGCCGTCTCGAGTACACCCAGCGGTGCAGTCAGTTTCTCGCTGGAATATTAAATGGAAATGACGAAGGTAGTATTTCAACACTGCCACTTGCGTATAAGCAAGCAGAGCAATCTTCTGACTTTTCTAAAAGGGTTATTGATCAACTTTTGCAACTAGCTCGTTATCTTGACACATTGCATAACGAGACGGGAAAGATTATTCGTTTGGCTATTGAGCCTGAACCGTTTTGTGTTTTAGAGACGACCCTTGAGACTATTCAGTTTTTTGAGAGGCTATGGGATGCGGCTGATAAAGTGGCGTTGGGAGGGGTAGTTCGTCAGCACATAGGTGTCTGCTACGACGTCTGTCATCAGGCTGTCGAGTTTGAGAANCCGAGCACTGCCATTCGTGAATTGANTGAANCTGATATTCGTATCAACAAGGTGCAAATAAGTTGTGCGATCGAGCTAGACAACCCAACAAGCGAAAAAGCCCGTCAGGCGTTAGCTACTTTTGCTGAACAACGCTATCTTCATCAGACTTTTGCACAGCATTCGGATGGCCGGGTGATCAGTCATACAGACCTGTCTCAGGAACTTGCACTTGATCCACCTGCTGAATGGTCGCAGGCAGAGAGATGGCGGGTACATTTTCATGTTCCAGTCGATGCAGATCGTCTTGGACCATTAGGGACAACAAGACCAGAACTTATTCAAGCACTTCANGCTTTAGGGCAACTGTCTTACGAGCCCCACCTTGAAGTAGAGACCTATACATGGCCTGTATTGCCGGGGGTCAAAAGTGGAGATGTTACTGCAGGTATGGCCCGTGAACTCATTGCGACAAGAGAACTTATTNCCAGCGAATCGTAAGGATTTTAAAAAGCATTGAGAGTAGTTTTGAGGCGGATCAATAAAAATATATGAAGAACAAAAAGCTATTGAATGGTACTCAGTGTAGTTGCAAGAGAATGTTCCCGAACCATCGGCAGGTGCAGTATTTACTATCTCGAAGCGTGGTGGTTCTGGCGTTGTTGGGAAGCAACGTGAATGGTCTCTGCGAGGAGACGGATTCTGGGTTTTCGGGTCAATCGAAATTGCCCGCGTGTGTCGCAACTGACTATACGGTCGTGTGGCGTGATGAGTTTGAAGGAAAAGTGCTCAAAACAGAGAACTGGACAATGCCCTCGTACAAGACACGAGATGCGGCATCATTGAATTCCGAGGGAACAATCAGTGTCGCTGATGGGCTTNTACACCTTCGGACTCTTTGGCGAGATGACGCAGTNCACGCCAGTTACATCCAAACACGTGGCCGTCATAGCTGGAAACATGGCTATTTTGAGTGTCGACTGAAGTTTCAAAAGCATCAAGGGCATCATGGTGCATTCTGGGTNCAGACGCCAGATTTTCAGAGTTTTGTTGATCAACCAGGTAAGAGTGGCACCGAGATGGATATTATCGAATGGTTCGGTGCAGGTCGCCGTCGTGGTTGGGCCGGTATGAATATTTATTATTGGGGGACAACAAATGACGGCATGCCAGGGAAAGTTAGGAGTCCATCAATTCCAGATTTCCCAAAAATGGGTGGGCCAGTTGAGGACCAGCCGGAGAGTCCAATGGGTGATCTTAGTGACGACTTCCATGTCTATGGTCTTCTCTGGACAGAGGAGGAGTGTGTTTTTTTCTGGGACGGTACTGAAATCATGCGAGATACCCGAGCAATTTCCCAGGTGCCACAGTACGTGGTCCTGAGTCTTCTCTGTTCACATTGGGAACGACCGCGGCTTGATGTAACAAAACTTCCTGATGGAATGCAGATTGATTATGTTCGGGTGTATCAGAAGCAGTAACCTTTTTGTTCAGAAATAGAGTAAATCTTCGGGCACTTCAACCGGCCCTCTATCTGGAAAGCATCCTGTTTTATGAAACCATGGATTTATCTTGCATTCGCCATTTTTGCTGAGGTAGTTGGCACTACTTTCCTTAAGGCATCACAGGGTTTTACGAAGCCAATACCTTCACTGGTTGTTGTAGTTGGATATGGTCTTGCGTTCTACTTGTTGTCNTTGACACTTGACACAATTCCGGTAGGAATTGGCTATGCCGTTTGGTCGGGAGTTGGCCTCGTTCTCATTACACTCATCGGATGGATCATGTATGGTCAGACGCTTGATATACCAGCGTTTTTTGGGATGGGGTGCATTGTTATTGGCGTTGTCATACTCAACTTATTTTCAAAGGCCGCTGTTCATTAAGAATTTGTTCAGGCTTTCTGTCGCAGTCCTCTTTACTATTAGAGATCNTTTCTAAAGTTCCTGCGAAATGGATATGGAACATACCCCCTTTTTTCATACGGAATCATTTTCATGCGGAAATTCTTATCAATCATATTTTTTATTAGTAGCACTGCGGTATTCGGAAATCCTGTTCTGGCAGAAGAATCACGATTACCGAATATCGTTGTCATACTCGCTGATGATGCTGGCTGGGGTGACTTCTCCTGCGTAGGAAATAAAACAATTTCAACACCAGCGGTTGACTCTCTTGCTCGTGACGGCGCTTTGCTCGAACAATTTTTTGTACAGCCTGTCTGTGCTCCAACGCGGGCTGAGTTTTTAACAGGACGGTACCATGATCGAAGNGGAGTCCGTGGTGTCACCCGAGGGGAAGAAAGGATGTCTTCTGAAGAGCAGACTATCGCTAATATTTTTAAGGAGTCGGGGTATGTTACAGGGTGTTTTGGAAAATGGCACAATGGCACACAGTGGCCTTACCATCCTTTGGCACGCGGTTTCGACACTTTTTATGGTTTTACAGAAGGGCATTGGGGTGATTATTTCAATCCGCCCATGCAGCACAACACAACCTTTGAGGAAGGTGAGGGGTATATCACGGATGACATCACAACAAAAGCAATCAAATTTTTTAGAANCCACATAAACAGCACGGCCTCCAAGCCAGTGCTATGCTACGTCGCCTTCAATACACCCCATTCGCCTATGTGCGTTCCTGATGCTGACTGGAGCCGATTTGCAGGGCGACCACTCCANCAAAGGGGGCCAGACGTTAATAAAGAAAACCCTGTCTTTACACGGGCTGCGCTGGCAATGGTTGAAAATCTTGACAAAAACGTTGGTCGAATTCTGACAGCAATTGATGGAGCTGGGGTATCACGTGAAACAATAGTTGTCTTCTTTTCAGATAATGGTCCAAATAGTGCGCGCTGGTGTGGTGGCATGCGTGGNAAAAAAGGGTCGACAGACGATGGCGGCACACGAAGCGTTTGCTGCGTTCGATACCCCGGTCAGATTCCATCCGGTGTACGGATTCCTCAGATTACCGGAGCTATTGATTTGTTACCAACACTTGCGGGTCTTGCCGGAGTACAACTGCNATCNCCNAAGCCACTTGATGGAATCGATTTAACGGCAAAACTGAAAAGTGATACAGGAGAGAAGGCGGATCAGCAACAACTTAGCTCACGGCTTGCTAAAAGACATATTATTGCTTCTCAGCGTGGTCGGGTAAGCATACGAAGTCAGCGATTTCGCCTTGACGATAAAGGTGGCCTCTACGACATGCTCACTGACATTGGTCAGAAACGAGACATCTCAAAAGAGTATCCTGAGGAAAAGAAACGTTTGGANNAGATTGCAAATGATTGGAAGAAAAATATTCTTGATCGTATGCCNCGGCCAGATGTCGAACGTTTTTCTGTAGGGTATACGGGAGCACCTCTTACTGAACTTCCAGCACGAGACGGGTATGGAGAGGGAGGTGTTGTTCACAGTGGACGTGCACCCAATTGCTCATTTTTTACGAATTGGAAGAATACAGAGGACTCNCTTGTATGGGATGTAGATGTCCTCAATGCGGGTGTGTATGCTGCAAAAATCTGGTACACATGCCCTGCNGGAGATGCGGGGTCGACCATTCAACTGTCCTGTGGAGAAAACCAGATTACNANNAGCGTGACTCCATCCTGGGATCCGCCGCTGAATACTGGTGAAGACCGCGTTGACCGCGGCGGTGAGAGTTATGTAAAGCCGTTTCNTGTGCTTTCGTTGGGNGATATAAAGCTTGAGGTAGGTAAGGCTCAGCTTCGGCTTACGGCTCTTCATGTGCCAGGAACATCTGTTGCTGATGTCCGNAGGNTANTTCTGTATCCNGTTGTTGAATAGTGTGTGNAGNGTTGGCGGTTTGGNCTTGNCACNCTGTTTTTCTTGTNNNCCTGTTTCGATATAAACCTGTTTGGGCATGTAACCCAGAACCGGCTTATTGACTAGTGACCGACTCAAGCTGCCCGTGCATGTGGACTAATCTTTCATAACGACTGAATACGCCGTTGAGTATCTCTACAGATTGGTGATGGGGTAGAAATCGGCTTGGTGTCCCTGTTTTTTGGGTTTCGAGGAACTGCTTCCAGTCGGTTGCGCGATCCGCAAGTGCTTCGAATCTAAATTTTGCCATTAAAGCTGCGCCCCATGCAGTCCCCTCGTCACCTCCTTCAAAGATCGTTACGGGAGTGTTGAATGCATCAGCGACGAGTTGTCCCAATTCAGGTGTTTTTACAAGTCCGCCAGACAGAATGATCTCTGTCCGTGGGTATCCTTGTATATCAAGCTGGTTGCTGCCGATTCGTAAATTAAAAATTGTTGCAAGAAGCATGGCCTTTACCGCGTTGCCAGGTGTAGCAGTCTCATTGTTGAGTCCCAATATCATGGCAGTACCACCTCGGGAAATACCTAGGCCTGGTTCATCGTCCATGAATGGCAGTGCCAGGAGACCACCGCAGTCAGTGTCGGCAGAGAGAACTTGTGACATAATCGCGGAAAAGTCACCTCCGAAAAGCTTGACTGCCATATTCATGGCCGTTGTGCCATTGCGAAGCCAGACCATGTTGATTGGGCGTCCATCAGGTGCACAGAAGTGATCGNTGGGAGTCGAAATTCCTTCAAACGCTCGGTCACCGACTGAATTNGCAANAACACTCGTCCCAAAACTCATTGACACCTGACCAGGAGTTGCAATCAATGAGCCAGCGAGTGCTGCCGGNTGATCTCCCTCGGCGGGTGCTACCGGAATACCTTCTGNAAGGCCAAGCAGAGTCGCTCCGTGTGCATTTAATGAGCCACCATCTTCACCAGCTTTTTTTACNCATGGAAGAAGATCGCCCAGTTTTGAAAGNGTGATCTNTGGTCGAGATTTTCCCGCTGATTCAGTTGCGATTGAATCAAAATCGGCAAGCATNTCGGCGTTGTATGTCAGAGACTGCTGATCGATCGGGAACATGCCAGCGGCGTCACCAATTCCCAGGTGCCAACTNCCTGTTAGTCGGTATGCGATCCAGCCGGCAGGTGTTGTTATGTGGCTGATACGTGCAGCTTTCTCGGGTTGGTTGCGAATTGTCCAAAGCCACCGAACTGCGGTCATACGTTTTGGGCATTTTGTTCCAAAATGCTCTGTTAGTTCATTGCCTTCGGCTTCATTTCTGCCATCACACCACAGCCGAGCTGGACCAACTGGTTCCCCGTCGTTTCCGGTAAGAACTTCGCCGTGCATTTGGCCCGATATTCCAATTGCTAACACCTCCATGTCAATTTGCATTGAGGCCAATTTTTTTCGAAGCTCAGTCATCCCGTTTTTCAGCGCATCTTCCCAATCACCGGGCTGCTGTTCATAGCAATCAGTGTCAAGGCCAGGCACCATGTCATAGCTGCCCTCACCACTCTCAAGAATTTTCAGTTCAGTGTCTGTGAAGATGACAGAGAGGCCTTGAGTGCCGATGTCGATACCGAGGAAACCATTGGTTTTCATTTTGGGAACTACTTTTTGAAACTAAGTGAAAAAGATGGTGTGGTTTGAATATCTAGTTCAATATTGGATTCGTGATCATCTGTTGGATCAATAGTCTGATCTTTTCGGTAGCAACTGTCAGTATCTGGGCCTGTTGCTCGGTTAGTGGCTGTCTTCCCTTCCCAAAGTCAAAGCCTCGTTGGTTTATTGCACTGCGGAACCCTTCTGGAAAATCAGCAGCACAAAATGTGGTATCGAAGAGCTCAAGTAGTTGTTTCTGCAGTGATAACGCTTTATCAAAGTCGCTCCTCTTCGTAAGGTCGTATATCGCTCGTGTAATTTCAGGAACGATTCCACTTGTGGCATGTGTACCACCTTGGCAGCCAGCCATGAGCATGGGGACAAGTACTGCATCCCATCCTGTCATGAATAGAAAATCTGGACGATGCGGACGGATAGACCGAATCATTCTGGTCATACTGGCAAGATCACCAGATGAATCTTTAATGCCAATAATGCGATCAAACTCTGCCAATCGGCAGACTGTTTCATTATCGATTGGGCTAGCAAAGAGAGGAATATTATACAGCGTTACATCTATCGGACTGTTGATCGCTATTTCTCTAAAGTACGCAAAGACACTTTCTGGTGAAAGCTTATAGTAGAACGGGGAAACAATAGCGACTGCCCGGGCACCAAAGTCATGGTACGCACTACACGCATCGAGGGTCTCGCGAATATTTGCCTCGGCTGCACCGGCAAGAACCGGAACCCTGTTGGCTGTTTGGTCGCAGACAATCTTTATGATTCGGCGTCGTTCTTCTGCACTAAAGCGAGTGAACTCACCAGTTGATCCATTTGGATAAAGTCCATGCACTCCTTTATCGATCAGCCAATCAATGTAACGACGTAGTTCTTCCTCATTAATGTCTCCATTTGGAGAAAGAGGAACCATAAGAGGGGTCAAGATGCCAGAGATAGACGTCGCTGAACTCATCAAATACCCAGTTGTTTGTCAGAGGGGTTCATGTGCAGATTGCTATCGGGTTCGAGACACAGTCGGGTTGATAACAATTATTTCGGTATGGTATTCAGTATTTCATCATGGAGCCAGTCAAGCATGCGATCAGGCCAGTGTTGAATACTCCGTCGCTGGGACCGTTCTCCCATTCCAAATCCATGCCCTCCGCGGGTGAAGATATGAGCTTCGTAGTCGACGTCAAGTTCACGGAAGTGATGCATTAAGTTCAGAAGAACACTTGTATGTGCATCATCCGCCGCAATAACCATAAAGGCTGGTGGCGTATCGTTTGGTAATCTTGAAGGAATACCGACTGGTCCAGGGTACACCAGCATTTGAAAGTTGGGTTTTGCAAATTCTCGATCAATTGGGTCAGCTGCATTGGGCGATCCTTCACCCGGTTTATAGCAAGTGATTGAAACGACCTCACCACCAGCAGAAAATCCGAGCATGCCGATTTTTTCTGGGTCGAGATGGAATTCAGCAGCCCGATGGCGAACAAGACGAATTGCGCGTTGGCCATCTGCTAGGACGTGTTCTTCAAACTTGTATGGTTGGCCGGGCTGCCTTGAGAGTCGATACTTCAAGACAAATGAAGTAAAGCCATGCTCAGCAAGGAACCGAGCTGGTTCTTCACCACCACCACGCATACCCAATTTCCTAAGACCACCTCCCGGGGCAATAACAATCCCTACTCCATTAGCCTTTTCTTTTTCAGGAAGAAACACAGTAAGCGAAGGGTTGTGTACATTCGTCACACTTCCCTTCTCGACGACTTCTGCTTCGTCTCGCCTGCTTTCAAAGCCGGGCGCACCGTTTTCCCAAAGTGGCAAAACCGTGTTTTCCACTGCATATAAAGACGCAGCTATACATGAAAGAGAGACAATAGCAAGGGTTCTCAGAGGAATCAAAAGAATGTCGTGTCGCATAGAGTAAGATTTCTAAAGAGGAACATTTTTCTATAGAGAAAAAATCATACCAAGTGTTTGGGGCAGGAAGATGAGTCAGAGGAGAAAAACAATGAATGACGTTACCGTTACTATGTATTGGGCATTTAGGTATGTACTTTTTCTTACGAGTATTTTGACATGTAGTGTCCTTCCAGCAGCACAGCACAAGCAAGGCGAGCAACCAAACATTCTGTTTCTGTTTGCAGATGATCTGACGTACGAAGCGATTAGAGCATTTGGCCACACGGACATTGATACACCAAATATCGATAGGCTTGTAGGTAGTGGCACGACATTTAGCCATGCATACAACATGGGTTCTTGGAGTGGTGCAGTGTGTGTTGCAAGCCGCACCATGTTGATTACCGGCCGAAGTGTCTGGGATGCAAATGGCGTCTATAAGACGACTGATAAAGAGCGGGAGGCAGGTGTGCTTTGGCCACAGCTTCTGAGTCAGGCTGGCTACCGAACGTTCATGACAGGTAAATGGCATATCAGAACAGATGCAGAGAAGTGTTTTGATGTTGCACGGCACGTAAGACCAGGTATGCCGAACAGCGTTGAAAGTGCCTACAACAGACCTCCAGCACAAGGGAAAGACCCTTGGAGTCCAACAGACACAAGTCTCGGTGGATTTTGGGAAGGTGGTCGTCACTGGAGTGCAGTTACAGCAGACGATGCAATTGAATTCCTTGGAGTAGCCAAGAATGAAGAACGCCCAGCTTTTTTTTATGTGGCATTTAATGCTCCGCACGATCCACGCCAGTCGCCTCAGGAATTTCTTGACCGTTACCCACTCGAAAGAATTGCGATCCCCCAACCGTTTCTGCCTGAGTATCCATATGCAGAGGAAATTGGAGCGGGAAAACGATTGCGAGATGAAAGGCTTGCGCCCTTCCCACGGACGGAGCAGGCTGTTGCGGTTCACCGGCGAGAATATTACGCCATCATGACGCATCTCGATGCCCAGATTGGTCGTATTCTTCAAGCACTTGATGCATCAGGTAAAGCAGACAACACATGGATTTTCTTTACTGCCGACCATGGACTCTCAGTTGGCCATCACGGTCTTGTTGGGAAACAAAATCAGTACGACCATTCGATTCGTGTGCCTTTTGTTGTTGTTGGCCCTGGTGTACCCAAGGGTGTGACCGACACAGCACCTATCTATCTTCAAGATGTGATGCCAACAACGCTTGAACTTGCTGGTGCACGCAAGCCAGAACATGTCTTCTTTAAAAGCTTGCTTTCTCGTTTGGGCCAAACGAAACCAGATGCATCTTCAAAGCCTTATGCGTCTATTTACGGAAGTTATCTCGAACTCCAACGGTCAATAACGCATGATGGGTGGAAGCTAATTATCTATCCAGACGCCAAAGTGCTTCGGCTGTATCACGTACAGGACGATCCTCATGAAATGGTTGATCTAGCTGGTCAGCCAGAGTACGCCGATCAGATGATTGAACTATTTGATCGTTTTGTTGCCCTTCAGCAGGATCTGCAGGACCCCGTTGATGTGACATCGTTGAGACCCTCAAAATAAATCGGTATGCCTTATGCATACGAACCTCACAGGAGACTGAAGTCGCATGATGCCCAGAATAGTAGTGCGAATAGGCCTTNCGGTTGTACTAGNTTTAACGAGCGGAAGCACCGCTCAATTAGCTAAGGCNCAAGGTAAGAAAAAACAGAAATCGAAAACGGCCTTTGCCTGGGTGAACCAGCCATCAAAAGCTTACGCAGACTTGCCGGTGGAGCATAAGACTTTTTATAGCCAATCAATGGGGACTGAAGTCGGGTACTGTATTTATCTGCCTCCTGGGTACGAAGAATCAGAGCGTAAAAAAAACAGATACCCAGTTGTCTACTACCTTCATGGTGGACGGCCCGGCAGTGAGCTAAAATCTGTAGGTCTTTCAGTATTTATTGAGAAGGCGATCCAATCCAATCGAATACCACCGATGATTTATGTTTTCATCAATGGTGGTCCGATGAGTCACTATGATTACCCTCAGATAAAAAATGGTCAGGGTGAATCTGTTTTTATTGAAGAGTTAATTCCTCACATAGATTCAAACTATCGAACAATTGCTTCACGAGAGGGTCGCGGTATTGAGGGGTTTAGCCAAGGTGGTCGAGGAACAACCCGGATAATGTTTCGGCACCCGGAGCTTTTCTGTTCAGCCGCTCCCGGTGGTGGTGGATTTGCGACCGAAAAAAAGATAAGTGAGAATAACGGGCACGAAAACGATCGTGTGGTNTTTGCAGAGGGTTACAACGCGTACGACACAGCTCGCCTCTATGCCAGTAGTAAGAAGCAGAAGCAATACCCACTTCGTATTCTTGTTCATGTCGGAACAAAGGGCTTTAACTACGACAATAATCTGGCATATATGCAATTTCTTAACCAGCTTGGCATCGAATTTGAAAAACTTATTGTTCAAGATGCACCTCATAGCGCACGAATTATTTATGAGCAGCAGGGAGATGCTCTGATGAAATTCCATGCGCACAATTTTTCAGGTGCTTTGCAGTAGCTGCTCGTGTGTATTCAGTATCACGAATTAAAGGCGGGTGGCTCGGTACTTTGCCAGCATGGTCTGCTGGTAGAGGTAGCAGCAACTATGGGTCACGTGCCCAATTACGGGTGCATGCTTNACGAACGTGCTTCTGCTAGTACGTGGAAATGGAATCGGGTGATAAAGAGATGTTTTTAAGTGCTTATGCTTGCTAGTCAATTGAGACTTGGGGTTTGTTACAAGAAGGAGATTATGCAACACGGCTGCGAGCAATAGCTGGAACAAGGATGCAATAAAAGCGAAGTCCCCGTTGTCGGAAGTAGGGTTTTTCGATGAATTGTTGGTTTGTTGGAAATGCAGTGGTACGCGCAACTATACTGATGGTCTCGTTCCTTTTTGTTGTTTCCTTCTGTAAATCTTCAGGGAGAGTGGTGCATGCGAATCGACCGAATTCGGCAACGTGCGATGTGTTCACTGCTAGGTATTACTACTGGATTTTTCTTTTGTGTTGCCTCGGTTCTCGTTGCTGATGAATCACTGAACAAAACACAAGGCGACACACTATCGTCTTTCGGTCGATGGATCATTTCTGCTGATTATGTGGGAAATGGACCGCTTCTGGTAACAGGCGGAGGAGAGAGTCTCCTTTATCGTCCTGGTGATGTCATCGTATGGAAATCAGACGGAAGCCGTGTTGGCGAAATGCCTGGACATCAAACGGCGGTCTGGGCTGTGGATGTTTCCACTGATGGCAAGTTAGCAGCTACAGCGGGATACGATGGCTTAATAAAAGTGTGGGACTTACAAGGCCGGAAATTAAAAGCAGATTTGAAACAGCACAAGGGTTGGGTGCGATCTCTAGCCTTCTCTCCTGACGGTTCACTGTTAGCCAGTGCGGGAGAAGACGGGAAGGTTTTATTATGGAATACGCAGGATGGTAAGGCTGCTCATACAGTGGCCGCGCATAAAGGGCCTGCAACTGCGGTTACTTTTTCACCGGATGGAAAAANATTTGTAACCGGCGGAGGAGATAATNTTGTAAAGGTATGGAATGCTGCTGACGGTACGGCAGTGCAAACNCTGGAAGGTCACGAAGATACAATCTGGTCAATTGCCTATTCACCAAGTCGCCCACAGTTTGTATCAACAGGTGCCGATCGATCAATTCGAGTTTGGTCTGCAGAAACCTTAAAACAGACGGGGGTATTNACAGGTCATAAAGATTGGGTGACGAGTGCCGTGTTTAACAGTGATGGAACTCGTCTGGCGACAGCGAGCCTCGATGGTGTGATTAAACTTTGGGATATTCAGAAACAGCGAGAGCAGCAAGGACTGAAACGGCAGGCATCAAGTGTCTGGTGTGTTGCATTTGCACCCNATGATCAATCAATTTTTGTTGGAACACACACTGGNGGTCGAATTNTTCCNGCTCCNNAAGCTGTACTGTTACCGCTTCCTCCGACGCCAGTTCCGACACCAGTTCCGACGTCAACTCCGGCGCCTGCACCTCAGGCAGNGTTGAAGCCACTCATGGTGACTANATTTAAGAGTCAGGCTGGAGCTACCGGTGTAATCTCCAATAACGGAACGGTTCTCGTGTCTGGAAAGAAAGGAAAAGATATCTATNCGGTAACGGCGGTAGTCCCAGAAGGCCCGGCTGTAACCGCGATCTGTCTTGAAGTTTTGCCTGATAAGACCTTGCCGGCTCAGGGGCCGGGCCGAGCGGGAAACGGCAACTTTGTTCTTAGTGAATTCAATGTAGTGACCATATCTGTGGATAAGGAAAAACCCGAAACAGGCGTTATGTTCAAAACCGCGACAGCAGACTATTCTCAGAATGGGTGGCCTGTGGCCAGTGCACAAGACCAGAAGGACGATACTGGGTGGGGTGTTGCTGGGGCCGTAGGCAAGTCACATATTGCAACGTTTCAAACGGCAGCCCAAACACCCATCCAAGGGGGAACAACGTTGATAGTAACAATGAGTCAGCAATTTCAGGACGGCCAACACTCAATAGGGAAATTCCGTTTGTTCGCAAAGCAAAAGAAATCAGACACTACTTCTGTGAAAACTTCTGATAAGCCGAATACCAAAGATACTCAGGAAAAGAAGACACCAAATTCATAGAATGAATAACATAGTGAAAACTCCTTGTCGTGATCGGCTCTCCCTTATTCGAAGGTTATGATGCAAGAAAACCCNCAAACACCCCTTGTCTCCATACGGCAGTTATATGTTCTTGCCGGCCTCATGCTTGTTTTTGCCGGAGGTTACATCACGCGTTCGTTTATTTCTGGGCAGAGCATAACGCCGAAACAATATCCCATCATTCATGCAATGACATCACAAGCAGATGATTCATTTGCGGCATGTACTGTTCCTCTTGCNGGTGGTACNGAAGGCTTCTTTATCCTTGACTTTCTGACGGGTGACATTTCCGGCGGGGTAATTAATCCAATGACCTCCACCTTTGGCGCGACCTTTCGGCACAATGTGCTGAATGATCTTGGCTTTCAGCCNGGGCAAGTGAAGAACCCAAAGTTTTTACTTGTTGCGGGGCAAATTGAAATGCGGCGAGGTCGAACGCCAATGGCACCTGCCGTGCTCTATGTAACCGACTGTGCTTCTGGGACAACGGCAGCGTACGGAATTCCATTTAGTAATCAACGTGGAGCAGTAGGTGGAGTTGCGGTGCCGTTGGTCCTTCTTGATGTTGCTCAGCCTCGTGGAGGGGAAAGTCAATGATGAGTCAGAGNAAACCCGAGACAGAACGTCCAATGATTGTTTTTGTAAATGGCCAAGAGACGCAGGTTTCTNCCGGACACACTGCACGTGATCTTCTCCTCGACCTAGGATTTGCAGAACGTCCTGTTGCTGTTGAGGTGAACCAAGAGGTCATTCCACGAGCACTTCTTGCTGATCGGGTTCTCCGGGAGCATGACAAAATAGAAGTTGTAACGCTCGTTGGTGGTGGTTGAGGCAGAACAAGAGGAGATACAAACGGTATGGCAGGAACAGCGGGCAATATCACACCTGCAGACAAGGTAAAGCCTGTACTAAAAGTAGGAAGTTTTGAGCTTGCAAGCCGTCTTGTTGTCGGAACGGGCAAGTATGCCAGTTATTCAGAAATGGCAGAGTGCCTTGATGCTAGCGGAACGGACTGTGTAACGGTAGCAGTGAGGCGCGAGCGTCTTTTGAATGCCGCTGGAGAAAATATTCTCGATCATCTTGATCTCACTCGCTACACACTGCTACCGAATACTGCAGGGTGCTTTTCGGCTGATGACGCAGTTCGGGTGGCACGGCTGGGCCGTGAGCTTCTTCGCGACCTTGGAAACAAAGGGAGTGAGTGGGTTAAACTCGAGGTTCTTGGTGATCAAAAGACACTGTTGCCAGACCCTGTCGGCACGATTGAAGCTACCCGGCGTCTTGTAGATGATGGTTTCACGGTTCTTGTGTATAGCAGTGATGATCCAATAGTTGCCAAGAGGCTCAAGGATCTTGGAGCGGCGAGTGTCATGCCGGCAGGAAGTCCCATTGGATCAGGTCAGGGAATTCTGAATCCAAACAGTTTGCGGATCTGTCTTGAGTATCTAAAAGATGGTGATCCTGAGTATCCTGTGATCGTAGATGCCGGTGTTGGTACAGCGAGCGACGTTGCAGTTGCTATGGAACTTGGTGTTGATGGCGTCCTTTTGAACACGGCAATTGCACATGCAGACGATCCACTGACGATGGCTCGTGCAATGCAATCTGCCTGTACGGCTGGACGATATGCATTTCTTGCAGGACGAATTCCACGCAAGCGTTACGCCACGGCGTCGAGTCCAGAGTCTGGGCGAATCCATAAGTCATCTTGAATTGCAGGCTCGTTGATATGCTGGCGAAACGAATTATTCCGTGTCTTGATGTTGAAAAGGGACGTGTTGTAAAAGGAACCAAATTTCTTGAGCTTGTGGATGCTGGTGATCCTGTAGCTGTAGCTGCTCGATATGAAACCGAAGGAGCAGATGAATTAGTCTTCCTCGATATCACTGCCAGCCATGAAGGTCGTGCAATCATGCTTGATATGGTTCGGCGTGTAGCCGAAACNGTATTCATGCCATTCACNGTNGGTGGTGGTATTCGGACTCTCCATGATGCCGTTGAACTCATTCATGCTGGTGCTGAAAAGGTGAGTATTAATTCAGCCGCAGTGAAGACGCCAGAACTGGTGACGGAGGTAGCGAATCGTCTTGGAAGCTGTGCCACGGTTGTCAATATTGACCCTAAGCGGGTTGTGAAAGACGGGAAAGAAGTCTGGGAAGTTTTTGTGAACGGAGGCCGTGTTCCAACCGGGATCGAAGCTGTTGATTGGGCACAGCGAGTTGAACAGCTGGGTGCNGGTGAAATAGTCCTTACATGTATGGATCGGGATGGTACCCGCGATGGGTATGACCTTGAGATGACTGCTGCTGTGAGTCGAGCTGTTGGAATTCCTGTTGTAGCCAGTGGTGGTGCAGGCGCGCCAGAGCACTTGGCTGACGCAATTGAATATGGAGCAGCAGACGCAGTCTTGGCAGCAGGGATTTTTCACTTTGGCGTCTGCTCCATTGCTGAAGTTAAGGANATGCTTCATAGTCGTGGCATACCTGTGCGTCCAGTAGCGGGTTCTCATAAAAGTCCAGCAACCCGCGATAATTGAGCACTATTTGGTNCAAAGGCCACGGTGGTTTATTGTGGGGCGGTGAGAAGAGCCTCGGCTATTCGTAGACAACATCCAACAGGAGGGGCAAGAATGACACTCGATACCACGTCAGAATCAAAACCATCTTCTGCATCCGAATCACCTACGTCGGTGGCTCCCGTGTCAAAAAAAGACAATAAGCTTGAAATAGATAAATATTTTGAAGCCCTTGTGAAACTTGATGGCTCTGACCTTCATCTGAAAGTTGACCAGCCCCCATACATGCGGGTGAAAGGCTCGTTGCAACCACTTAAGGCGCCTCCAATCAATCAAGAGAAGATGAAGGAACTTTGCCTTCCGATGCTTGATGANCGCCAGCTGAAAATTCTCGATGATGAGGGGGGGGCAGACTTTGCGTACACAGCAACTGTCGGCGATATAAAATGGCGGTTTCGAGTGAATTTGCTGTACCAGCAAGGATCACTCGGTATGGTTGCTCGGAAAGTCAATAATACGATTCCTAATTTTGAGAAGCTGTATCTTCCAAGTTCGATCGAGCGACTCTGTACACTTGATCAAGGCATGGTGTTGCTCGCTGGCGTAACTGGATCAGGGAAAAGTACTACGATCGGTTCGATGTTGAATTACATCAACAGGAACTATCGGAAACATATTCTCACCCTCGAGGATCCTGTTGAATTTGTATTTACTGAAGACAAATGTCTT
The DNA here is from genome assembly GCA_002694955.1 of Planctomycetaceae bacterium. The sequence goes on along the minus strand of NZNR01000024.1, from coordinate 3,227 downwards.
ATAAATCAACGGGAAATTGGCACCGACGTCAAAAATTTTGAGATCGGTATGAAACATGCGGTCCGGGAAGATCCAGATATTATTCTTGTTGGTGAGTTGCGAGATACGGATACGTTTAAGACAGCAATNCACGCGGCTGAAACAGGTCACCTTGTCTACGGCACTATCCATGCTTCAAACGCACCGAGTACGATTACTCGNATTCTTGACCTCTTTCCTCAGGAAGAACACGCGGCTATCCGCAGTGCAATGGCGTTCAATATGAAGGGAATAGTCGCACAAAAACTTCTTAAATCGATCAAAGAAGGTGTTTCAAGGGTGCCTACCGTTGAAATTATGTTTTTTGATGTTCTTGTTCGGAAATATATTTTGGAAGAGCAGGAACAGATGCTTGCGGACCATATTAAAAAATCAGTGAGAGATGGTATGCAGAATTTTACGATGAGTCTTAAAAGTCTTATTGACCAAGAACTTATCGACCGACAGGTAGCTCTTGATATTGCTCCAAATCGTGAAGAATTACAGATGAAGCTCAAAGGTATCGGATAGTTATTCGGCTTTGTTTGTTTTTAGTTNCTGGAGTTCAGAAAGGCTGGTTGCTTGATATGTATAGAGAAGAAAACACGCCAAAGAACGCTTTAGTTGCTTGGTTCATGATGGTTTTTCTCTGCGGTTTCTTCACCTCAGTCTTATTGTCACCAGTAGTTGCTCAGGAACAAAATCAAAAAATTGCGGAAGAAGAAAAAGGTGATGAAGAAGAGCCTGATGGGAAATCTTCCGCAGATGCCGAAAAAATTCTGGACACGACTACTGTCGGAATAGCTGGTGGGGTTCTAACTCTCCTTACCGTNTTTTTTGGCCTCACGAGCATNTGGGTGNAAAAAGACAGTCGTCGATATGGGATCGGCAGTAAAAAATGGACACGTATAGTTGTCGTNCCCTACTTGCTTGGAGCAGTTGCGCTNGTAGTAGCAGTAGGGCTCAATTGGACTGAGTATGCGTTTCTTGGAGTTGGTGGGTTGTGGGGTGCACTAGCAGGCCTTTCTGCAGTATGGTTGTTGCCCGTTGTTCTTTATGTTGTCGCTCGATCGCGTGCGCTCAACGATACTGGAGAGGTCGAGGCGGCACCACCAGACGTCGTGCTCATTGCTACCTGCCGTGAAGTACCAGAAGAAAACACGCTTCTAATTGAGAAACTTTCTGAAAATTCAGAGTTTGCTGACTTGGTTCGAGTGCTTGCGGAGGCCTTCGCCGCGCGGGCTCCTGTCGTGTTACTTGATCTAGCTCAGGGGGGNCTNCATGTTCGCTACGACATTGATGGCATGAAGACACCAACACGTATTCGAGAACACCTCTTGACTGGTAGGAAACTCCGTAAACATGATCCTGAAGTCTGGGNNGANGCACCTCCGTTGGATGCGGTGACTGGTGAAAAGATCTTGGTTACGCTCATGAGGCTGGCTGGACTTTCTCCAAAAAAACGAGGTCGTCCACAAGTAGGCAACTTTGATGTCACCGTAGACGGAAAAAAAAGAACCTGTCGGCTCAGCGCGAAAGTNATCAAGGGGCACGAGCAGTTTGCTGTTGATTTGGCAGAACCACCAAAGAANTTCAAAGGNGCAGACGATCTGGGTATGCCTCTGGAAATGCTTGAGTCACTTCAGGGGTTAGTCAATAAAAAACATGGCTTATTAATCGTTTCAGCGTCAAAGGGTAACGGGCTTACTACCCTCTTTGATATGACAGTGACGGCTGGGGATCGGCTGATGAGAGATTTTGTCTCTATTGAAGAAAAAAATGAAAACAATAATGAAATCCAAAACGTCAAAATACAAAAGTACGATGCAGAATCAGGTGAGACTCCAATTCAAGCAGTTGAGAGGGCTATGCTCTCATACCCGAGTGGTTTCATTACTCGTAACCTGAAAGATTCGGCATTTGCGCAGGAGTTGGTCAAGCAAGCACTTGAAGACAAGTTGGTAATTGTCAGCGTTCTGGCTGAAGACAGTGTTGATGCGATCTCCAAGATTATTGAGCTTGGTATTTCATCAAGTGATCTCGCAAAATGCCTTGTTGGGTCAGTCTCTCAAATATTAGTCCGTAAATTATGCCCCAAGTGTGCTGAACATCAGGAGACTCCTCTTCCTCTTCTTGAGAAATTTGGAAAGTCAACAGAAGACGTACCCCATATTCGTACAGTCTCAGAGCACGGTGGCTGTCGTATCTGTTTTGGTCGCGGATATGCTGGAAGAATTGGTGCCTTTGAATTGGCCTCAGGTGTAACTCTTCGTAAAGGAGTTGCAAAGGGAGTCGATGCTGCGACATTGAAAAAAGCAGCGAGTAAAGATGGCTATACTACCGCACGAGATCAGGGAATGAGTCTCGTGCTCAATGGCGTTACTTCGCTGGAAGAGATGCAACGAATTTTTTCATCGAAAAAGAAAAAGACGCGACGACCGAAGGCAAAGGCCTGATTTTATTGAGTAAGGACCTGAGTTGTGATTGTTAGTCAGGCTGAAGACAATGCCGAGGAATATCGCCCAATAAGTACACTTGCAGTACTCGCGCTTATAGCTGGATGTTCCTCATTTTTGTCACTAATAAGCCAGATCTTATGGGTGATTCCAATTCTTGCAGGTGGGTTGTCACTAGCGGCTATCCGAGATACTTCGATCGGAAAATCACATAAAGCAGGCCGAGGCCTTGCCCTCATTGGGTTGGCACTATCTGTTGGCTTTGGGGCACAGTCTTTTAGCGTTTTTTCAGTGAATGCGTGGATTGACCACAGCCGCGCCCGTGAAACGGTCTTGAGGTGGCACCAGGCAATACGGGATGGTGAATGGGACGTTGTCCATGGGTTTTGTACGCCAGGGCTTATACCAGTAGAAGAGGTAGATCACGACGGTCCAGATCACGACGGACATAGCCATGGGTCTGAGGAAAGTAGGAAGCTATCGGAAATCAAGGAACTTCGGAATTTCCCTGCTGTTCGTTCACTTGCGGCATGTAATAGGATTACGCTTACAGATATAGTTCGTGGTAATCAGCGGTACCAAGGATCTTTGCATGTGACGATCGATGTTGGTGAATGCGAGAGCCATTCAGAGGATTCATTACCACACGTTGTTGATCTTTGGTTGCAGCATACGACTCAAGAGGAGCCGGAAGTAGGTGAAGATGCTGATGGGTTCCAGCGTGTCGAAATATGGCAGATTATCAGGATTGAT
>NZNR01000023.1 GCA_002694955.1 Planctomycetaceae bacterium | reverse complement strand
AGTGGACTTCCATTCTGAACACTTTTTTTATTGTTCTGCTGGGTGGATTGCTTGCCATTCAACCAGTCAACCTCACAAGCGCTGGTGATAGTACTGTTGATGATCTAGCTGTTCGATCAACAAAGCTTGAGGCTGCTGGTCAATGGCCAGAGTTAGTCAGTCTTTGTGAGACAGCTGCTCGTAAGGGTGAATTGTCGAATGAGCTTTATCATAGATATGATTTAGCAAAGATTCATTGCGACCTTGATCGTCGCTCAGCTGAAAAAGCCTATCAAGAAGCTCTGGGTCACATTACGGAAAGGGAAGCAAGGCAACTTTTTGTAGAGTGCCTGCAACGTATCAACTCGCATCACGTTACCAATCCAGATTTTAATAAACTCATCAGCCGTGGCTGTTTGGCTCTTCACGTTGCAGTGAGTGATCCCCAATTTCAGTCCATGCATGCTCGGCAGGCAACACCAGATCGTGTTGCGTTATTGCAACAGCATATACAACATATCCTTGAAGGTCGGAGTATTGGGAGCCTTTCGGACGCTGAGACTGTTGCAGTCTGGATTGCTCGTGCCGCCCAATCCGTGGTTGGTGTTCGCCCTGCTGTCACTTTTCTTGAAATGACTGCCGCATCTGTTGGTGGCCTTGATGAGTATTCTGCATTCCTGACAACAGGCCAGCTCAATGACCTCTACGCTCAAATCGAGGGCAACTTTGTTGGCCTTGGAGTTGAGTTAAAAAGTGCTGAAGACGGTCTGTTGGTAGTACATGTCATTTCTGGTAGTCCTGCCGAACGCTCGGGACTTAAAGCAGGAGATCACCTGATTGGGATCGCCGGAAAACCTATTGCTGGCATGCATGTTGACGCGGCAGCACAATTACTGCAAGGACCCGAAGGTTCACGTGTGACACTTGCTGTACTACGAGGAGTTGGGCCAGCACGTGCTATGACAGTTCGACGAGAACATGTTGAAATCCCAAGTATCGAAAATGTTGAATTACTCGATCGTGTGAATGGGATTGGCTATCTCCACATTACTTCCTTTCAGAAAAAAACTGCTTCTGACCTAGATGCCGCAATGCGTCAACTTGATGCCGCCGGAATGCGATCTCTCATTATTGATCTTCGAGGGAATCCAGGTGGACTTCTATCCGCAGCCGTTGATGTGTCTGATTTATTTATTGACCGTGGCCTCGTTGTAGCGACGCGAGGCCGCAGTCCTGAAGAAGATTTCAACTACACTGCGAGTCACGCTGGCACTTGGCATATGCCAATTACCCTTCTCATTGATAGTGATTCCGCAAGTTCGAGTGAAATTTTTGCTGGCGCTATAAAAGACCATAATCGTGGCAAAATTATTGGTGTCCAGAGCTATGGAAAAGGGTCGATTCAAGGGATTTTCCCAATGGATGCAGCTGGCGTTGGCATGCGATTAACAACTGCTCATTTTTATTCACCAACTGGCCAGCCATACAGTCGAGTCGGCGTCTCACCGGATCTCTGGGTACAACAGACCGCTCGCCCAGATGCCTCCGGTCAAATGATTAATAATGATGCAACACTTGCCACAGCACTCAGTGAGATCCGCAAGACTTTAAACCCTGTTATCTCACAGCCTGTCGCTCGAAGAATTATCGCTCAATAAATACGTCACTGGATTACTTGAATGAGCACTTCTTGCAATTTGTTCGGATGCGCTCATTAATCTGTCTCTGTATTGTAGTTCAATGATGTTAAAACTTCATGCAAATACATCATAATCAATCAACAAATTTCCTTGCTGAGGCAATACGCAAAGAGGCACAGCAACTCAGCCTTACCTTACCCGAAGATGTCATTCCTGAACTGGCTGCCTATGCCAAAAGCTTATGGTCGTGGAATGATCGACTTAATCTCACCAGGCATACTGACGTACAACAATTTGTTCAGCGAGATGTGATTGATACTGCTGCCATATGCCCATTCATGAAGACCAACGAACGGGTTCTTGACGTCGGAACAGGAGGCGGCGTGCCGGGTGTCGTATTGGCTATCCTGCGTCGTGATCTCACAGTTGAATTATCAGATACTTCATCAAAACGAATAGCAGCACTAAGGTCTATTCTTGATGAAATTAAGCTGTCTCTGACGATTCACCATCAACCAGCTCAGCAGATTGCTCACGACATGAACAGCCAGGGCCATCCATTTGACACACTCATCATTCGAGCTGTTGCTCCACTCCCAAAACTACTTGCTTGGTTTGAACCGATCAGTAACGTCTATGGACGACTTCTGCTAATCAAGGGGCCACGATGGGAAGCCGAGAAACGAGACTCTCGCCACCGAGGTTTTCTAAAAAAAGTGACCGCGCGTCGCATAGCGGACTGGCCAATTCCTGGCAAAGATACTCAAAGCGTCCTGCTCGAAATCAAAAAACGGCACAATGCGTGACAACGTTTTTTAACAGAATATCATGGGGCAATTACGCGACAAAAAGTCGCCGAGGAACGAAAGTGTCGTTTTCAATGAGTTCTCATTCGGTGTAGTGGAATGTTCACTCTTTTGTGACTCTATTATCATCTTACTTTGGTCGGGTGCTAGTTAAAAACTCATCAACATGCATGGCTGCTACATAGAAACATCCACGATCAGAAAAGGCGGTCAACACGTAGGTAGTCGTGGTTTACTACAAATTATTCTTTTCACAATCGAAGGTTTCTTGAAGGTTGTATTGACAATATGTCGAATCTACTATTTTGTTGGTTGGGTGAGAACGTTCATTCCAGACTTTTACCGAATAATTTATGGTATGAATCAAAACGACATTGCAATACATTTTCAATAACACCAAGTAGTGCATGGTTCAACAACTCATTTACACATTCAAATGCGTAGTACTTTTTTCTTAACATGCCCTTAGAAAAATCATAATGGATTTTTGGATTAACCCGGATAACCTGACCCGCATCTTCTGGCTTGGTGGCCTATGGGTTTTGCTCAGCGTCATATGGGCATCTGCCTCTGTATGGATAGCCTCTGACTCTGAGCTGATTTTTGGTGAGTCGTCGTGGCCATTAGCTTCTGTCTGTTTTGGTGCTGTCTTTTTCCTAGTAACTGTTATGTGGGGGCTTTCCGCAACTCCTGTTTTTGCTGTTGGATTTATTGCTGCTCTCTTTTTCTACACCTTTACAAGAGACAAGAAGGCACCGGCGCAAGAACGTATCTTGTGTGTTGCCTTTTTGAAAAAGGTTTTGATCAAGCTTGCTCAAAGCCTAGGGATTGATGACGTTGAGTCTCTCCTCGACAGATCAATGAAACAACTTTCTTCCAGCAAGCAAGACAGTTCTGTTGTCCTCTTGAAAAAAGATGGTTCACCAATTGAGGGGCAGGGAAAAGGAATGGATCGGGCTGCATCGAAAGCTGTTCGTGTTGTCCAGGACTTGTTTGAAAAGGCAATTAAGAACGGAGCCACTGACATACACTTTGAACCAAAAAGTGGTGAGGAGATGGCTGTGCGTTGTCGAGTTGACGGTGTCATGCAGAATCTCACGACACTCTGGGCTGCAGAAGGGAAGTCTTCGATTTCTGCTCTGAAAGTGCTCTCGGATATGGATATCGCCGAGCGACGACGTCCACAGGACGGCACATTTGCAGTCCTCTTCGAAGGCCGCAAATTCGACATCCGGGCAGCCTCGGGCCCGACAAACTTTGGTGAAAAAATGGCTCTGCGGCTCCTCGATTCGGATGGCGGTATCGTAAAAAACGGTCTCGAAGGCATCGGCATGAGTGAGTCTGTCACAAAGAAAATGCGTCAGATTATTCACCAACCCCATGGCATGATGCTCGTTTGTGGCCCTACAGGATCAGGCAAAACGACGACCCTCTACACGGCATTAGGTGAACTTGATGTCTTTTCAAAAAATATTGTCACCATTGAGGATCCGATTGAATATCGACTCGACAACATCTCTCAGACTGCTGTCAATGTTGCTGCAGAACTCACATTTGCCAATATTCTTCGGTCCACTCTGAGGCAAGATCCGGATGTTATTCTTGTCGGAGAAATTCGAGATAAAGAAACTGCTGAAATCGCCATGCAGGCTGCACTGACTGGACATTTTGTTTTTTCAACCCTGCACGCGAACGACTCAGCTACGACAATCACTCGTCTTCTTGATATCGGAATAGATACAACACTGATACAGTCATCAGTTTCAGCTGTACTCGCACAGCGTCTTCTACGAGTACTCTGTAAAAGGTGTAAAGAAGCATACACCCCTCCCAGTGAATTTTTGCAAAAACTTGGTCTTCCTCCCGGAAAGCAAGTATCGCTTTATAAGGAGGTTGGATGCACATCATGTCTGGATACAGGATACCGAGGCCGTACCGGAATTCATGAATTGCTTGTCTTCGATTCCAACATACGAGACTTGTTAGTGGGTCGACCATCAATTCAGGAAATACGACAAGCTGGACGGAAATCTGGAATGAAAACGCTCAAGCAGTCTGGAATTCGAAAAGTGGTTGCTGGAATTACAAGTCTCAATGAGGTTATGCGGGTTGCAAAATAACGTCATACCAGTATGAAAGTTTCATTACGTAAGAAAGTCGAATGATGCTACCTTTGGCCGGAATTTTTCAAACGTTGGCTAGTCTCCTTGCCGTTGCCATTGTGCTTGGCTTTATTGCGTATGGGTTTATGCATGGAATGTTTCGATCAGTACTTGCTGGAATGCAGGCTCTCGTATCCTTTGTCGTGACATTAACTTTCACCCCAATGATTACAGAAGTTCTCATTGCCGTTGATATGCCTCCTAGCTACGCGTTTCCCATCGCTGTATTAATTCTGGTGATAGGAACAACTGTTGGTGTTCACATGCTCGTCGAAAAATATATCTCTAGTGAATCGATTCCTCTTCTTTCGATGATTGACAAAATTGGTGGCGCTTTTGTTGGTGGGGCTGCAGGCTACATCGCTTCAGGAGGTATTCTTATCGCTCTCTCACTCATGCCACTTCCGGAAAGTTATGAAATAAACCACTCGGAACTCCAACTCGATTTGGGTACGCCGTTATTACGAACCTTCGCACGCATTATTGAGCCCGATAGTGAAAAACGAAATCTGCTACTCAACGGAGAAGTTTGGCCGACCGTTAGCAGTGAAAATGGCACTCCACAATACCCTGAAAAACCACTTCCACCAGAACCAAAAGACCTGCCAGCAGGGCAAACTCCTCCCCCTTTTGTTCCGCCACCACCAAATATTTGGAGTGAACCATTTGTCGATTTAAACAACAATAAACAACGCGATGACAATGAATTGGTATATCTTGACGTGAATAAAGATCGCCAGTTCACGGAAAATGCACTTATTGCCCCCCCGGAAGACAATGATCTGAACCGATTTGTTGGTCTGCTGGAAAGATATAAAGAAAATAATTGGTGGCGATGGCGCGTGAATCAATCGACTTGGGAAGATCTTTATCCAGTTGAAAGTACAGAAGTGGATCCTGTAAATCTTGATGCAGCCCCAACTGACTCAGCAGAATAGATGGGTCACAACATATTGATGCCCGGGTTCTCGAAGCTAACGCGGTATGGAAATTTTCAGAATGATTGCAAGGGCTGCATGCTGATTACAGAATATTTGTGATCGGTGTCCGATCAAGATTTTGGCTGCATTGCACGAACCATTGCTGCCCCCATATCAGCTGGAGTCTCTGCAATCTCAATTCCAGCATCTCGAAGTGCTTCTAACTTGGCCTCTGCGGTACCCTTACCTCCCGAAATAATCGCACCAGCATGCCCCATACGTTTCCCAGGAGGAGCTGTACGACCAGCTATAAAGGCTGCGACAGGCTTTGTGACATGTTCTTTTACGTACGCCGCAGCTTCTTCTTCGGCTGAGCCGCCTATCTCACCCATCATCAAAATAGCATGCGTATCATCATCTTGTTCAAAGAGTGCCAAGATATCTATAAAGCTTGATCCGACCAAAGGATCACCACCAAGGCCAACACACGTACTCTGTCCGTGACCAAGTTGTGTAAGTTGCCACACTGCTTCATACGTAAGCGTACCGGAACGACTCATCACGCCAACGTTACCCGGTGCATGGATATAACCTGGCATAATTCCAATCTTACATTGTCCAGGAGTAATAACTCCTGGACAATTTGGACCAATAAGTCGACTCTTGGAATTTTCTAAAGCTGGTAAAACTCGTGCCATATCGAGCACGGGTATGCCTTCGGTAACTGCTATGACGAGTTCGATTTCAGCAGCAACTGCCTCAAGAATCGCATCTGCTGCAAATGGTGGTGGAACAAAAATCATGGTTGCGTTCGCACCTGTTGCGTCACGAGCCTCCGCAACCGTGTTAAACACCGGAAGATCGGCAATCGTTTCCCCTCCTTTACCCGGAGTAACACCACCGACCATTCTCGTTCCATACTCTAGGCAACCTCGGGTATGAAATTCACCAACTTTTCCTGTGATTCCCTGGCAGATGACACGTGTATCACGATTAACAAGAATGCTCATAAAAATTTGCTATTAGCTAGAGAGGTACAATGATTAAAAACAGTGCTTACGCTTTAATTGAATCAACCACTTTTTGAGCAGCATCGGTAAGCCCATCTGCTGTGATGATTGAGGTGCCGCTCGCGGCAAGAATCTTTTTTCCTTCTTCAACTTCAGTGCCTTCCAGCCGGACCACAAGAGGGACGGTGAATCCTATCGTTTTGGATGCTTCTACGAGGGCATTTGCGATTGTTGTACATCTCATGATGCCCCCAAAAATGTTGACTAATATTGCCTTCACATTGCTATCTGAAAGAATTATCTGAAAAGCCTCGGTGACCTGTTCAACATTTGCTCCGCCTCCAACATCAAGGAAATTCGCTGGCTCACCACCATGAAACTTAACAAGGTCCATAGTACTCATAGCGAGACCAGCACCATTCACAAGACAGCCTATTTCTCCACTGAGTTTTACATAAGATAATCCTGCAGCATCTGCTCGTATTTCTGCCGGTTCTTCTTCAGATTCATCACGGAGTGCGAGGACATCTTTGTGACGAAATATGGCGTTGTCATCAAATGTCATTTTTGCATCGAGAGCTACCAGCGTTCCATCTCCAGTGAGCACGAATGGATTGATTTCCAATAATGATGCGTCGAGTGCAACAAACGCGTTACACAGAGACTGAAAAAATTGCACTGCATATCGCCAACTCGCTGTTGGTANGCCAAGTTTCGACGCCATGAGACGAGCCTGATAGGCACCAAGTCCGCGATCCGGATCAAATGGTTCTGAAAGAATCAACTCTGGTGTCTTCTCTGCTACTTCTTCAATATCCATTCCACCAGCAGTACTGGCGATGAGAACGGGGGATCCCGCCGCTCGATCTACAAGAATGGCACAGTAAAGTTCTTGCTGAATATCACAACCACTTTCAACGAATACCTGTCTGACAAGCTGGCCCTCCGGCCCCGTTTGAATAGTCACAAGTGTTTTGTTGAGAAGAGCCTTTGCAATTCGAGAAGCATCATCTGCTGACTTGGCCAGTTCAACACCTCGTTGTTCCGACCCCTCTACGTACCCCTTCCCACGGCCGCCTGCATGAATTTGAGCTTTCACCGCACAGACTGGACTACCAAGGGACTCAAATGCATCTGCTGCTGCCTCNGGAGTGTGGACAACCTTTCCTTTCAAGACCGGCACACCCGCGGCCCGCAAGAGTTCTTTCGCTTGAAATTCATGGATTTTCATGGCTGCCTTCTCTGACAATCGAATATTAAGGACCTGACCGAAGCTGGAGCACNTCAGCCATAATTGTCTATCACGTAAATACAATATGGCACGGAAGTCATTCTGTTCCAACAGTAAGCAGTTTCTCGCAGGAAACTCCCTCTATTCAAAAATCCGTCACGTGGATGAAATCCATCTTTCATGCGCATGAAAAAACTGAAATAGTGCTGCTTAGTAAGTGTTCTCAGTTCTGACTAGCTTATTCATGAATTCGACACGTCTCACCGGTGCGCTGTTCGACACGAGTACGAACCAACCTGACACAATGCCTCGCGTAGTTATCGATCTTGAGAAACTTCGTCATATCAACTGTGGTCTAGGTCGGTTCTCTCTTTACCTTGCTCAGGAACTACTTGCTCGGTCCGATAATTGTTTTGAGCCTGTCTTCTTTCTGCCCGAGAAGTGTGATCACTATTTTGCTGGTACCCCAAATGCCAAGTACGGCAGCATAAAAGTTCATCCGTGGAATAAAGAGAGTTTTCAGCGGTGGGTACGGCCTATTGGCCGTCACTTTAAAAAAGACGGTGGGCCTGGGCTCTGGCATGTAACTCATCAGACATCAAAGTATTTACCGTTCGATGACCAAATGCCTGTTGTGCTAACCGTACACGATCTGAATTTTTTACACATGACAGATTGTAATTATCAGCAGGAACGAATTCACCAGCGGCTTGCCCGCATTCAAAAACTCGTGACGCGGGCAACTGCTATTGTCACTGTTTCAAAATATACAGCCACTGATTTGGCTAAACATATTGATGTTGGNTCCAAGGACATTCATGTTGTTCCAAACGGACTGACACCACCTTCTGAAATTATCCATAATCAACCTTCTTGGACACCGAAGAGTCCATTTATTTTTTCTATTGGAAACTTTCTTCAGCACAAAAATTTTCACACGTTGATTGAAATGATGAAGCACTTGCCAGACTATAAACTCGTTATAGCTGGTAAAAAGGATACGCCTTACGGGAGAAAGGTTATTCAATCGATAAAGCAATCCAATCTCACAAGCCAGGTGCTTCTGCCTGGTATCATCTCTGATACGGAGAGGGCCTGGTTGTATCAAAACTGTGACGTATTCGCCTTTCCGTCCTTGACCGAGGGATTTGGATTTCCAGTGCTCGAGGCCATGCAATGCGGGAAACCTGTTGCCATATCCAATCGTACAAGTCTTCCAGAGGTTGCTGGTGAAAGTGGGATGCTCTTTCCTTCTTACGAACCTGTTGAAATGGCCATGACTGTCCAGAATGCTTTGAGCGCTTTCCAAAGCGATCCGCAATCAGCAATCCGTAGCCGAAAGCATGCCGCTACCTATTCCTGGCAGGCGGCTGCCAAGGGATATGCTGATGTCTACAAGGCAGTGCTCGAGCGGTGACTGAAGACGAGAAGCGATTCTTTGTACAAAAATCGGTTTAACGACGCAGAAATTACTCTGTCACTCAGAACATTAAATTGATATTTTCCGCCCATATTGTGGAATTCTGCTTTGTTCTGACTGCAAAATTCTNCGTTGTTCGCTTCTTGGTAAAAAGGAAAATTAGATGTCGCAACGAGCCCTTATCACTGGAGTAACTGGTCAAGATGGTTCGTATTTGGCAGAACTGCTGTTGGCTAAGGGGTATGAAGTACATGGCCTACGACGACGCTCGAGTACATTCGGAACAGAGAGAATAGAACATCTAATTTTTGGTGATAACCCGCAGCTACACCTGCACTATGGTGATCTTGCAGACGGCAATGGGTTAATGCGACTGCTCAGAGAAATCGAACCACACGAAGTCTATAACTTGGCTGCTCAAAGTCATGTTCGAGTCAGTTTTGATCAACCTACATATACCGCTGACGTAACTGCTGTAGGTACGTTGCGTCTCTTGGAAGCCATTCGGGATGTACAGGACGATACCGGTTGTCAAATTCGTTTTTATCAGGCCTCAAGTTCTGAAATGTTCGGGAAAGTAGTTGAGACTCCTCAGAAGGAAACGACTCCATTTTATCCGCGTAGCCCTTACGGCGTCGCAAAGGTGTATAGCCACTGGATTACTATCAACTATCGCGAGAGTTATGACCTGCACGCATCATGTGGCATTCTTTTCAATCATGAAAGCCCGAGACGTGGCGAGACCTTTGTTACTCGAAAAATCACACGTGGAGCAACTCGTATTAAACTAGGTCTTCAAGAAAAACTGTATCTCGGCAACCTTGATGCAAAACGAGATTGGGGTTTTGCAGGTGACTACGTAGAAGCAATGTGGCGCATGCTTCAACAGGAAACTCCTGATGACTATGTTGTTGCAACAAATGAACTCTATTCTGTTCGAGACTTCTGTAAGAAAACCTTTAGTCAGCTTGGACTCAACTACGAAGATCATGTTGAAATTGATCCTCGCTATTACCGTCCCGCTGAAGTTGAACTCCTTCTTGGTGACTCTACCAAGGCATGCGAGCAGTTGGGATGGAAACCAGAAACAAGCTTTGATCAACTCGTCACAATGATGGTCGAGAACGACATGAGACTTGCTCAACAGGAACTCATTCTCAAAGGAAAGCAGCTTCGTGGCAGCCAAGCTGCATGAAGAAGGATGCCCGCTTGCAAGCCTTCCTGGTAAAGTTAAAAGACTAGTTTCTCTATTGTCTTTCCTGAACCAAACCCTACTGTCACGTGACTTATAATGAGTTTTTGGCAGTACTAAATACCAACTTTTGGGTTCGCAATGAAGATCATAGTAACCGGCGGCGCGGGGTTTATTGGCAGCCACATTGTGGATGCGTGTTTACAATCTGGTCACAACGTCGAAGTCATTGATGATCTTTCGAGTGGGTTATCTGGGAATGTTCCCGAAGAAATACCACTTCACAAGGTTGATATCCGTAATACACAGCGTATCGCTGACATTTTTCAGAAGTTTCAACCTGATGCTGTTTGTCACCAAGCAGCTCAGCTATCAGTCAGTCGCTCTGTTCGTGACCCTCTATTGGATGCCGATATCAATTGCCTCGGCCTTCTTTCTGTACTCAACGCTGCCGTCAACACGAGTTGCAAGCGAATGGTCTTCGCATCCTCCGGTGGTGTATTGTATGGAGACGTTACAACACCTGCTCCTGAGACAGCACCTGCAAACCCGATTAGCCCATACGGTATTACTAAGTGGGTTGGTGAAAGATATCTTGATTTCTATGCTCGAGAACACGGACTGTCATCAATCGCACTACGATATTCAAATGTCTACGGACCTCGACAAGATCCCCATGGCGAGGCCGGGGTAGTTGCTATTTTCTGTAATCAATTCCTCGATGGTCATCCTGCTCGCATCAATGGTGATGGAAAATATATTCGTGATTATGTCTACGGCCCTGATGTTGCTGCTGCGAATCTCGCTGCTATTTCTTTAGATGAGCAGCACTTTAGTGAAAGAAAAACACTTTCTCTTAATATAGGTACGGGAATCGGCACTGATGTCAATACGCTCGAGAAGAACTTGCGAACACAGACAGAACAGCTTTATACACGTACTTCTAAAGAACAAACCCTGCCTGAACCCGAGTATGGCCCAGAGCGGGTTGGAGACCTACGGTCGAGTCTTCTCGACGCAAGCCGTGCTAGGAACATCCTAGGCTGGAAGCCAACATATTCATTCAATGAAGGATTGGAAGCGACTGCCCGATGGTTTTTTGAAAAGAAGAACGGCGTCCTCGAGGATTCAGTCCTATAAAGACAATTTCTCTTTCATCTTCAGAACAAAACCCAAACTCGTACTACATCTGATAGAGGCTCACAAAAAAAGTAAGCCGATTACTCAGATTCCTGAGTTTCAATATCTTTTCTCAAAATACTTTCGTGTTTCAAAATCATTTCATGAGAACTTACTTCAAGTCCACTATACGCATCACGGCAGATTCGATGCATAAGTGTGTTTGATTTAAGGTACAGTGGAAAGCCATGCTCACGACCGATAATCCGTCGGGCATCTACTGCGGAATATAAAATTTCGGGCGGCATCCATCTGCGTGGCATCCCGTTATACCCGAGTGCGTCAACCTTGGTACGGGTGTCGAGGAGGTGGAAAAATCGTAACGCATCATCTCTTGAATTGATGGTCAGTGAAACACGATCTACGCACGCTAGTGTTTCACGGTATTTTCCACACGGTGCGAACGCGTCACACCGAACTGCCGGAGCTACAAAAATGAGCCGTGTGTCTCCTGGTCGGTGTTGCCACGGACTGACAGGCCTACCTGAATTTTCTGCTGCAACAAGATCCTCTAAAGCCTCAAGCGTAATAAGTGCACCGAAGCTGTATCCAATAAAAACAACCGGACGCTCGGGGTCTATCTGGCCAAGGAGCCATGCCAGATAATGTCCTTCCGTAAAACAGCGATGATATTTGTTTCGACCATCTTTCAGCAGACAGCCATCCTGCTGACTAGGCCATGAATAAATCATCAACTGTGTGTCCACCGAATGGGACGTGAAAAAACTACAACGCTTTGCAAGACGGATACCCTGTTGTTTTGCCGACCATGCGTCATATCGATTTCCATGTAGAAAAATGACAAGAGGTCCTTTTCCCGAAAGCAAACTTCCAACGTCGTCCGAGAGCCATCTACAATGCTCTGGCTCATAACGCTGTACAGTAGGGTTCACCACTTCTGGTATACAACAAATACCTGGGAGATGCCTTGTACTGAAAACCCAGATATTCGGCTCGCAACAAGCCTGTGAACCATTGGATGCACCAGAGACAGGTACTGAAACACAACCAAATAGTCCGAAGGTCAAAAATACCCAGGACAATCGGTACAAACGGTACAAACTTGTTTTTCTTTCGTGAGTTCCAGACATCAGTGTTGAACAACAGCCCGATTACAAAAATGAAAAACTACCTTTTCACGGCGAAAAGAATGGTTTGTGAAACAATGCGGTTTCCGTAAACCTTAACGTTCACTTTCAACACTAGCACGGAAAAATTGGTGAGGAGATAAAAACTTCCGTCACATCATGCAAGCGTGAGGTAGGGTTGCTCAGCAAGACTGATTGACTGTTGCTTTCGCTCTATTGCAATCAGGTCATTCAGTACTCAGCGACTTTAATTTGATTCACCGGGAGACTCCCCTATGACACGTCTTGTTTGCCTGCTGACTGCACTGGGCTGTTTGGTCGTTCTACCAGGATGTAGTAGTTGCTTCGGGAATAGTTGCAGACGACCGTCTTTTCTTGAATTCCGAAATACGGGCCGGGGACTCTATCAGAACAACTGCAATACACCATGCNGTCAANCGCCATGTGAACCGTGCGGAGCGGCTCCCTGTGGTTGCGAACCATGCGGAAGTCCTACGCCTTGTTGCGAAGGCGGAGTGGAAAGCGGCACAGTCATTGGTCCAACTCCTGTTGTGAGTGATCCTGGTACTTTTTCTTAATGCCAAGTACTTTTTAGCTCGATACGACGATGCACCGCTCTTGCCGGCCACGCATCGGGTATTGCGACACAATGGGTGTTCGCTCCCGATTCGAGCGGTCCATCGTCGTATCGAGCTGTATCTGGCGTCTTAACGAGCTGAATCTGTGCTGGATTCTTCATCATCCACTCATTTTTATGCTGCTTCGTAGNTATACTCTTTGTCATGTTTGACAATCTCTCCAATTCGCTTACCTCTGCAATAAGTTCTCTCCGTGGTAGAGGAAAACTTTCTGAATCAAATATGCGCGAGGGCCTCGGTGAGGTTCGAACAGCACTTCTTGAAGCTGATGTTGCATACGATGTTGTTGAGGAATTCCTCGACCGTGTTTCTGCAGATGCTGTTGGTGCAAAGGTTCTTGATGCCCTAGATCCAGCACAACAACTCATCGGCATTGTGCACCGCGAACTAATTAATCTCATGGGACCGGTCGACCATGAGCTTTCTTTTCATTCAGGCGATACCACAATTCTTATGCTTTGTGGGCTCCAAGGATCAGGAAAAACCACCACGTGTGGAAAACTTGCTCGACGCCTCAAGGAGCAGGGAAAAGGAGTCATGCTTGTTGCTGCTGATTTACAACGACCTGCAGCGATTGAGCAACTATCGGTGCTGGGTGAACAAATTGGTATACCGGTGCATACTCCTCATGACCAGGCTGACCCCGTTGCGGTTTGCAAGGCTGGTGTAAAAAAAGCAAAGAAGGATGGGATCGATGTTGTCATTCTTGATACAGCAGGCAGGCTTTCTATTGATCAAGAATTAATGGCTGAATTATCACGCATTGATCGAACAGTTTCGCCTGATCAGGTGTTTTTGGTTGTTGATGCGATGACCGGTCAGGATGCTGTTTCAAGTGCGAAAGCCTTTAACGAATCGCTTGAAATTGATGGCGTCATCATGACGAAACTAGATGGCGACGCTCGGGGTGGTGCTGCGCTNTCAGTAAAAAGTGTCACCGGTGTACCGATTAAATTTATGGGAACCGGTGAGGGCGTTGATGCGCTTGAAGAATTTCATCCCGACCGACTCGCCGGCCGAATTCTTGGTATGGGGGATGTCGTAAGTCTCGTTGAAGAAGCTCAAAGAAAATTTGATCAAGACGAGATGCAGCGACAAGAGGAACGTCTCAAGTCAGGTGAATTTACACTTGAGGACTTCAAAAAAATGATGCTCCAAACCAGGCGGCTTGGCCCACTTGGAAAAGTTATTGGAATGATTCCTGGTATGGGAGGGATGCAGGAAACATTAGCCGGTGCTGATCTTGAAAAAGACATCAATCGACTATTTGGAATCATTGATTCAATGACACCTGAAGAACGACGTAACCCGTCACGGGTGATTGATCAGACACGACGCAGACGCATTGCAACTGGAGCAGGTGTTCAGCCTCAAGAAGTCAATGATCTCGTAAAGCAGTTTGATGGTATGGCCTCTATGATGAAAGGCATGGCAGGCCTAGGAATGAAAGATCGAATGCGAGAGGTCCAAAAAATGCAATCCGCTATGGGCAATCCGGCAGGCCGTCTCGGACGACCAAAGGGTGATACAGGGAAGAGATTAACAGCTGAACAGAGACGAAAACTCAAAAAACAGCGGGAAAAAGAGGCCCGACGGCGAAAACGAGACGCTCGACGTTGATCTTCCTGCCGGCCGTCAGGTGTCTTCAATCCTGTTGTGAGTCGTCCCTGAACAAAAAAAATACAGTACCCACCTTTTTTACGACTCGTTGTGGTGTACCTTAGAAGGCCCGGCGCACCTGCGACCATGCACATGCTGGCAGCACCACGTGTTGGTGACAGTATGTGAATCCAAGTACCGACCAATTCATAATTTTGGAGAGTTGAAATCGTGGCAGTGGTAATTCGTATGAAACGAATGGGACGTACACATCGTCCTTTTTTCAGGATTTGTGCAACTGACCGCCGGACACCCCGGGATGGTCGCGTTATTGAAGAACTTGGCACATACGACCCGAGTGTGTCTGATACCGACGCCCGCTGCACTCTCAAATCAGCAAGAGTGGATTATTGGCTGAGCGTAGGAGCTCAACCAAGTGATAAAGTGCAAGTTCTCATAAAGAAATATGGGACAAATGGCACACACGTCAAAGCAATGGAAGAAGCTCGTGCAAGGTTATCCCTGCCTCGGATCGTACCGGAGGCTGGTGAGCCAGTAGTTGCAGCACCGTTGGAAGAGGAATCACCAGTAGCAGAAGCGGATGCACCATCTGAATCTGCAAGCGACGATTCTTCTGCTGCAGTATCGGCTGAAACGGATACAAAAGATGCCAAACCCGCGGAGCAACCAACTGATGAGCCAGCATCCGCTGAAGCCTCATCGGCCACGGAAGCTCCAGATGCTGAGGCAAAGACTGACGAGACTACCGAGTGAGCAAGTGCAGGACGTGCCATGCGGATCGACGTCGTTACGCTATTCCCTGAAATGTTTCAGGGCTTTCTTGATGGAAGTTTACTGGGCGCTGCGCAAAAATCCGGTTTACTCGACATCCGATTGAAAAATATCCGAGACTTTGCGACTGGAGTCCACCGGCAAGTTGATGATCGTCCATACGGTGGAGGTCCTGGAATGCTTCTTATGCCCGGCCCAGTTGTTGACTGCGTTGAGTCTCTGTTCGATCAAAATAGTTCGTCCGAACTTCCTGAATCTTCAAGTAGTCCTGACTTATCAAGTAGTATTACAATGCTCTCGCCCGCCGGACGACCACTCACTCAGGAAGTTGTTGAAGAGCTCGCTGGACGACAACGCCTCATTCTTCTCTGTGGAAGGTATGAGGGATTTGATCAACGGATCTGTGACACACTGAAGCCAGACCTCATTTCAGTTGGAAACTATGTCCTTTCAGGCGGTGAAGTAGCTGCTATGGTGATTATTGATGCTGTTGCTAGGCTAATACCTGGCGTTCTTGGTGACTCACGAAGTGCTGTCGATGATTCGTTCTCGGGCACGGAAAGACTTATCGAAGGCCCACAGTATACGCGTCCTCGTGAATATCGTGGTCTTCGCGTACCCGATGTCCTTTTAACCGGTGACCATCAACGAATTGCTGCTTGGCGTAAAACTCAGGCGGTTCATGCCACCCGCACGCAATCAAACAAACACACAGAAAAATAATTTACAACAGTACGCTACATTTCTTGGAGATTAGAAAATGAGTCAGCAAATTCTCGAGCACGTTGAATCAAACAGCCTAAAAAACGAAATTGATAAATTTGAAATTGGCGACACAGTAGACGTCCATAATCGTATTCTTGAAGGAAATAAAGAACGGACTCAGATCTTCAATGGTGTCGTTATTGCCCGCAGCGGTTCTGGCAGTCGTGAGATGTTTACTGTTCGTCGAATTGTTTCAGGGGAAGGGGTGGAGCGCAAATTCCCTGTTCATTCCCCAAAAATTGCAAAGATCGTTGTGAAACGATCCGGTGTTACACGACGTGCGAAATTGTATTATTTGCGTGATCGTGTTGGAAAAGCAGTGCGTCTTCGTGAACGTCGAACCGACGCGAAAACCAAATAATGGTTACTGTGATCTGAGAATCACAAAAAGGACTTTGGGTGGCCACTCGCAAAACAATTGGCCTTCAAGGTGAGCAAGAAGCTGTTCGTTATCTTCGAAAACAGGGATATCAAATAATAGCTCACCGTGAACGTATTCTGCGCGGTGATATCGATATCATTGCTCTTGATAAGCGCACTGTTGTCTTCATCGAAGTGCGCTCTAGAACAAGTACCCATCACGGACATCCTGCTGAAACAATCGATGCTCGGAAGAAACAGCGAATTTGTACGTTAGCGAATGCCTACATAAAACAGCATCGACTTGAAAATTATTCATTTCGGCTCGATGTTATTACGGTCCTGTTTACACCGTCTCTACCAATTCAAAACTGTTGGTTATTTTGGCGTTCTGGTCATTCACCAATCATTGAGCATTTCCAGAATGCCTTCGAAATGGATTCCTAGATTATCTCTTTTGGCGATACAAGGTCGCTGATTTCGTCTGCTGAGGTAAATACTCGCAACCTATCGTTGGGTAAAGTTTGCGCAAGATTCTTGAGAGCATACTCCGTTTTTTGCTTGGACCTCCTGCTAGGAACTCGACGGATCGCAATACCGGCTATCTGATTTTGCCGCTGCTGTGCTACTTTTGCGTAAACCTCGGGATCTCGCTCTCCAGAATCACCGACAAGAATAAATTTTCGATTTGGAAAATGATCTATTATTTCAATGATTACGTCCCGTTTTGATTTTTTGGAAGAACGCATCCTTCCAAGCGGTGTTGAGTCCTTTAACCGAAAAAGCTTCAGGTGCATAGATCCATCTGGCAGGCCTGCAGACTGAAAAAAATCATTGAGTGGTCTTGTGAGTTGCCACGGACTGGCTGATACATAATGAAAGGCTGCTCCAGACGATGACCAGTGTTTGTAAAGATCAACCATGTCTGGAATTGGTACAAATTCTCTCAAGAGTGTATTTGCTAAGAGTTCTCGGCGGTCTGCAACGTTTGTTAGTTTGACGGTATCGTCAATATCAGAAATGACTGAGGTTCCACTCGTATGGAGCAACTGAACAGAGCCCATGGTTGTTACTGACGTGGAATATGTGTCTCCATTGACCGATTCGAAACAGAGTTTTTGTCCATAGGGTGTTTCAACTACAGTTTCAGATACTGTTTGTGCATCGAGATCAAAGCTCGTTTCAAAGTGCCCGGTGCGTTTTGAGATACCAATATCTTTTATTTTTCCCCCAAGGCGAATTTGAACCGACTCTCCTGATACTCGCTGAAATAAAAACATCTCTGAACGAGCCTGAAAAATTGGTGATCGGAGTTGCACCTCATCCATTTTCAGAAGCCTCTTCACAACTGCGTAGGCCACCGTTCGCCTACGACTAGCCATTGGAAGTGGTTTAGTGACCATCCCATGAATATTGACCCGCCAGACACCTGTGGCCTCGATCCACTGGGCATAGGTTGGGAAGAAAGTGATCATGTTTAAATGAAACTGGGGCCAACGAGCGACGGAATAGATGATGAAACCTTGCAATGGCCGATTGGTGTATTCTAATACGATTTTGGCCATGGCTATACAGCCAAGCTAAATGGTACGGAAAATAACGATCATTCCAAAAGATACAGTGGAGGCCAGTTAATGGGAGTAAAGAAGTCAGGTAAGGGGCGGCGGAAACTCGGGCAAAAGAAGCGACGCATGCGGGCGAAGATTCGTCATCGCAAGGGTTAACCAGAACAGTCGAAGTATTTTTCCACCGGCTGAGGCAAATTTTCTCCTCACTTTCCTTGCCCTGCCCTTGGTGTGGTGTAGTGTTGTTCGGCTTCTCAGGAATGCTGAGAGCTTGTTCATCCACACTATGGCGGTCCCAGTAGGTCCGCTTTTCCACAGGGAGTAAGGATCAATGTCAAGGACGCCGTGGGTCTATCGAGCCATCGCGTGTGTGCCAGTTGTGCTGGCCGCCGCCGGGCTTACTGGCTGCAAAAGCCTTCAAGAACGCTATATAAGATTTGAAGTTTGGAAATATGAACGGTGCTTTGGGCATCTGCCACCAGGCTTTACACCCAACGGCGCGATTCCTCCTCCAGCTGTTGCACCAGCCGCAATGAGACCATGCAGTGCACCTGGGTGCCAACCATGTGCACCCGTCAATACGTGCAATACGTGCGGCAATGGCGTCCCACTTGCTGGAGGCAACATAATGCCAGACACCGTGGGTTCACCACAGACCATACGAGCCGGTAAACCAGTTGTTATTTCCGACGAAGTTGTCTTGCCTTAAGAAAGAGAATGACCCACTTATCATTCCTCAACATTATTTAATGTGCGGAGAGTGCGGTTCAACTTCTTAAGCCAACGTCTCTGATTCTGCGGGAAATGCTCTGGATTCAACATCTTGTCGCCAAGCGGTTATTGCGTCCAAAATAGTTCCCTTCGTTTCAGCATACGACCTTACAAACCGCGGAATGCGCTCAACTGAAAGACCGATGAGGTCGTGCATGACTAGAACCTGACCATCGCATTCAGGACCCGCTCCTATCCCGATTGTCGGTATTTGGATTGCAGCCGTTATATCGGCGGCAAGTTCCGCTGGCACACATTCCAAAACAACACCGCAAGCTCCTGCTGCTGCTGCTGCTGTTGCATCAGCGAGAAGTTGGTCTCTGTCTCTTTGAATGCGATATCCACCGAGTTGATGCACTGCCTGAGGACGAAGTCCCACATGAGCCATCACTGGAATACCAGCCTCAACTATTCCGGCAATGACATCCTGTTGGCCTGATGTTCCCTCAAGTTTAATTGCTTGACAACCGGTTTCCTGCAATATTCTGGCTGCAGATTCAATTGCTTTCTCCACGCCTAAATGCTGTAAAGGAAACGGTAGGTCAACAAACACGATAGCACGTTGAACTGCACGAGAAACAATTTCTCCATGATATATCATCTGTTCAATAGTAGCTGAAAGTGTTGTTTCTCGACCGGCGATGACCATCGCGAGACTATCACCGACGAGGACACAGTCAACGCCCGCAGAATCTGCAAGACGCCCTGACCACCAGTCATAGGCAGTAACCATACTAATCGGCCGACCACTCTGCTTAGCCTGTGCTAAGTCACGAATCGTAAGGGAACGAGATTCGTTGTCATGGTCTTGCATGAAGTTCACAATCCAAAAAAGTTGTAGGGGTGTTCTACTGTCGCCAGTAAGTTTCTCGCTCAATCTCTTACATATTAAATATCACTTAGGAAATCATCGATGTCGTCATCCGATAAAGCCTCTTTAGATTGTTTAGACGATTTCTTATCGTCCAAAAAATCATCATCAGAATCTAACTCTTCGTCTGCCTCCAAAAAGAGATCATCCTCGAGAGGTTCAACTTCATTGGGTTTTGATTTGCTTGGGCTTGATCCTGAATCAGCAAATGCCTCAACTGTTTCTCCTTCAGGTTCTGCTTCAAGGAAATCGATTGCTTCCTCAAATGAGTCCTCAACTGTTTGTGCAGCACGACCGTCATTGGACGCAACATAATTGACTCGGAAAGCGAGATCTCCCAATTGAACCACACTCCCTGGAGGAATGGGAACCTTCGTTTTGCTTGGGAGCATCGTGCCTTTCACCATCGTTCCATTTGTCGAGCCAAGATCACGTATAAAAACAGAACCGTTTGACTCTAATAATTCACAATGACGGCGACTTATTTGGCCATGAGGAATTCGAAATGATGCCTGTTGTCCCCTGCCAACAATAATTGGCAATTTCACGTCATATTTTTTACTGCCAGACTTTGCTGTTTTAAACACAAGTTGCAACTTCATTTGGCAATCCAAAATCTGGCCCATTCAGGATCAGAGCCTGACAGGATATTTAAGTTTTGATGAGTGCTCGGATTTGTGAGTAGCGACAACTAAGGCAGTTTTTTCGCTAGAGATCGTAAAACCTCGATTATCCACTCTTAGTCGAATTTTCCAAATGCCCCCAGCTAAGTTTTCCGTTTCGACAGAAATCAAGCCGGGAACGCGAGGTATGACCTTGCGACAGGCGCTCCATACCCTATAATCACGGGGTTTTCGGGAGTTAGTGGCCGCTACATGGCCTTCTACCTTCGGAATTAATGAAAACGCGGGTGTAGCTCAGTTGGTAGAGCACCACGTTGCCAACGTGGTTGTCGTGGGTTCGAATCCCATCACCCGCTCTCCTCTGTGGAATGGTTGCCATGTCTGCCGGGCNCCAAACCGCTCATGGGAGTGAAACCCCCAAGTTTTAACAAGCAAAAACACGNACTCTATCCTCTCACTTTTTTCACAGGACGAAGATGNCAGACGATTCAACAGCCATTGCCGAACCTCAGTTACTAAAAATCGATGTGACTGTAGAGGAAACTTCNACGTGTCAGAGGAAAGTGAAGGTTTCTGTTCCTCGAGAAGAAATCGACAGGTATTACGAAGAGGCGGTAGGTGATCTTATGCCAACTGCTCTCTTGCCTGGCTTCCGTCCTGGCAGAGCGCCNCGCAAACTTGTCGGCAGCAAGTTTAAAGCAGAATTAAACGATCAAATCCGATCCAAACTTTTGAATGATGCTCTTGAACGTGTAAATGAACAAGAAAATCTTGCACCAATCAGTGANCCTGACCTCGACGTTGCTGCTGTCATTCTTCCAGATGATGGACCAATGACCTTTGAGTTTTCTATCGAAGTTCGCCCAGAATTTGAAATGCCAGAATGGAAAGGGCTCTCTATCAAGAGGCCAAATCGAGAAATTTCTGATGCAGACGTAGAAGAGGCCGTAAACAATCTTCTCCGTGAACGAGGTCGACTTGTCCCTGCAAAGGGGTCTCCCAAGCCAGGAGATCTCATGGTTGCAAATCTAAAATGCACCGACGACGATGGCAAAGTGCTCTCTCATGCAGAAGAAATGGAAATCGTTGTNCGCCCCAAACTTTCGCTTGCCGACGCAGAGCTAGACGAATTCGACAAACTTGTTGCTCAATTGAAGCCTGGGGAGAAAGTCACATCGAAAATTACGATTTCTGAGGAGGCGGCTGTTGAAGCCCTTCGCGGAAAAACCGTCACGTTGGAAATTGAGCTTCTTGATGTGAAGCGTTTTGAAATGCCAGAAATAACTCCGTCATTGCTTACTGAGTTAGGTGATTTTGAGTCAGCCAATGATCTTTCTGAGGCGGTACGGAAACAGCTTCTCAACCAGCTTGAATGGCATCAAAGGAAACAGGTTAGGCAACAGGTTTCTGCGTCGCTAACAGCATCTGCTAATTGGGAACTTCCTCCTGACTTGTTGCGTCGCCAGAGCCAACGTGAACTGGAGAGATCTATTTTAGAGCTTCGGCGGAGTGGTTTTGATGATGACTCAATCCGTCGATACGTCAATGAACTTCGTCAGTCTGTGATGGCAAGCACGGCACGTTCATTGAAAGAACATTTCATCTTGGAAAAAATTGCAGAAGCCGAGAAAGTCTCTGACTCTGCTGCAGATTATGAAGCAGAAATCAAGGCTATCGCTGCTCAATCTGGTGAATCACCGAGACGTGTTCGTGCCAGCCTTGAGCGAAGAGGACTTATGGATGTGCTTCGAAATCAAATTATTGAACGAAAAACTATTGACCTAGTTACTTCACAGGCCAAATTTGAAGATATGCCTTTTGAATTTCCAAAACCAGATGCTGAGGCTATTGACCACGCCGTTTGTGGTGTTGCTGCCGGCGAGGATGAAATTCCAACCACACCACTTTCACATGAAGATTCATCTTCATAGTTTTTAAATAATTCTTTTGCCTCATTCATTCGCACTGCTGAAAGTTGCTCATGGCTGTCCAAAGGTTTCCATTACCATCAATAAACGCTCCGATTGATCCAAGTGCTGCCAGCGCTTACAGAGACTACCAACGGCAGAGACAGATGACACTTGGTGATCTTCTGCTGGAAAACAGGATCATTCTTCTACAGGGTGAAATCTATGACGGAAATGCAAATGAACTCGTCATGAAATTGCTCTATCTGCAGAGTGAAAACCGTCGAAAAGACATTCATTTTTACATCAATTCACCTGGCGGCAGTGTCACTGCAACAATGGCAATTTATGACACAATGCAGATACTCTCGTGCCCAGTCGCCACATATTGTGTTGGTCTGGCTGCGAGCGGTGGTGCCGTGTTACTGGCCGGAGGTGCAGCCGGCAAGCGGTTCTCGCTCCCTCACGCCAAAGTGATGATTCACCAGCCATATGGTCAAGTTGGTGGACAAGTCAGCGATATTGAAATCCANGCTGATGAAATAATTAAAACCCGTGCTGTTTTAANTGAAATTCTTGCATCTCATACTGGGCAACCAATTGAACGCATTGCTCAAGACACAGACCGAGACAGGTATCTCACAGCGACGGAAGCCAAAGACTATGGTCTCGTTGATGACATTCTCACCAAACCTCCCGGAGAAGAAGACAAAGACGTTGATTAGGCATCTTTTCTTCCCTTCATCTTTTTCCTGAATAACCGGAATCAATTAAATGCCCCTGATCCCCTATGTTGTTGAAAAAAGTGGCCGCGAAGAGCGAGCCATGGACATTTATAGCCGGCTGCTTAAAGACCGCATCATATTTCTTGGTTCTCAGGTNAATGATGAAATGGCGAATGCCATTGTCGCGCAGATGCTCTTTCTTCAGACTGACGATCCGAAAAGTGATATCCATCTCTATATCAATTCACCTGGAGGAAGCGTTACGGCAGGGCTGGCAATTTACGACACAATGCAATTTGTAAGCTGTGATGTTGCAACCTATTGCATAGGTCAAGCTGCATCCATGGGCGCTTTGCTCTTAACAGCTGGAACGGCTGGAAAACGACGAGCTCTACCAAATGCTCGGATCATGATTCATCAACCACTTGCTGGCATGGAAGGTACCGCAGAAGAAATCATGATTCATGCAAACGAATTTCGAAATATTAAAAGTAAATTGAATAAAATTTTACTGAAACACACTGGTCAACCCCTTGANAAAATTGAGGAGGATACTGATCGTGATCGATTTATGTCAGCAGACGAAGCGTGTGAATATCATCTTATTGACGAAGTGATTGAACAAATGCCCACGGGTTAATAGTCCTTTACGGTACGTGAGGCGCAAGGAGGCGCGTCATGAAAGTAACTTTATTTCAACAGATGAAACTCGGNCCTTCTCCGGTTTCATTTTTCGTGTGTCTGATAATTTTGATTTGTGGCTGTAAGAGTGATGTTCATCATCAACTTCTTGAACGAGAACTGCGGCTTCAAGAAGATCAGATTTATTGCCTCCAAGACAAGTTACAGACGCAATATTACGAACTTGATACGTTGACAGAAGAGAACGCATCACTTCGTAAGCAACTTGGGATCGTTGATGACTCTTCTTCTTCGCGCACCACGCTACCCTCGCCGACACCTGCTCAGCCACTCCTTGTTCCGCCACAAGTTGATGTGCCAAACTTTGATGGAACAAGTGATGGCCCGAAAAGTACCGGTCCAATTTTTGGTACCGACCCTCCATCTGGGACTAGTAGTAAAAAGAGCTCCAACAGTCTGCCAAAGCCTAGTGAGGATATGACACCTCCGACCCTAGAGGGCGTGCCGCCGTTGCCACAGGAGTCGAGTGAGCGAGGTGCTTCCAGACCTGTTCGCCAGCTTTCTTTTGCTGAAAGCGTTAGCCATCAAGCAGATCTCACGCATCTAGTCATTAATCGTGAAAAAACTGTTTGTTATGACAGCGATGGTGATGGCTCCCCAGAGGGAATCACACTTGTCGTTGAGCCACGTGATGCTGATGAACGCCTTGTCACGACTGCTGGTGATATTTATGTGGCTGCATTTGAACCGACAGCAACAGCCCAAGAGGCCAGTCTAGGACGTCAGTTTGCAGAATGGACAATTCCCGCGGCCGAAGCTCAACAGCACTTTCGACGCACATCAAGAGCCCGTGGTCTTCATTTCATACTACCGTGGCCAACTACGGCACCAGCGACTACTCCTATTCGAATTGCAGTTCAGCTGACTCAGTTTGATGGCTCAGCAATTGAAACNGAAGCTCTTGCTAAACTTNACTCNGCATCTGGAGACAGCCANTAAAAACGGCCGGCCTTTNGGAAAGNAAGGCCGGCCGCTCAAGTAGTAATTTNTAGTGANGGACTTTNTCTTTAAAGCCCTTTTGATTCCAAGAAATTCAATAANTCGGCAACGCGGTTCGAGTAACCCCATTCATTGTCGTACCAGCTAACGACCTTCACAAGATTTCCAAGGCCGATAGTATCAACAGCAGAGAAAATTGAACTATGGGGATCTCCTCGTAGATCAGTTGAGACCAACTGTTGCTCTGANTACCTGAGAATTCCTTTTAGTGGACCGTCTGCTGCTGTCTTCATGGCAGCGTTAATTTCTTCAGGGGAAGCCTCCTTGCCCAGCGTCGCCGTAAAGTCAACAACACTTACAGTTGGCACCGGTACACGAAACGCCATGCCGGTAAACTTGCCCTGTAGTTCAGGTATAACAAGA
Source organism: Planctomycetaceae bacterium (assembly GCA_002694955.1). The sequence continues at coordinate 7,149 of NZNR01000023.1, read as the reverse complement.
CCGACTGCCTTTGCAGCACCCGTTCCTGCTGGAACAATATTTAAAGCGGCCGCTCGTGCATCACGCAGATTGCCAGCAGCGGTATCGACTGTCTTCTGAGAGTTTGTATATGCGTGAACCGTAGTAAGCAGACCACGATCAATACCAAACTGCTCGTGAAGAATCTTTGCTACAGGAGCAAGACCATTCGTAGTACAGGAAGCATTTGAAATCACGTGATGCTTTGATGGATCATACATATCATCATTNACTCCAAGCACGATCGTAAGATCTTCATTTTTTGCTGGAGCTGAAATCACCACTTTTTTNACGCTGTCTCGCTTGTGAGCGACCGCCTTCGTTGCGTCAGTGAAAAAGCCAGTACTTTCAACAACGATATCTACATTCTCTGACCCCCATGGAATTGATCCTGGATCACGCTCTGCAAAAACCTTAATTGTTCTGCCATCGACAACGAGATCATTCCCATCAGTCCCTACTGTTCCTTTAAATGGACCGTAGTTTGAATCTAGCTCGAGAAGATGAGCATTCGTCTTGGCGTCTGTAAGATCATTGAGGGCAACGATCTGCACCTCACCATCAAGGCCAAATTTTTCATATATCGCTCGGAACGTGAGACGTCCAATACGACCAAAACCATTAATGCCAACACGAATGGACACAGCAAAACTCCTATAACGAGTCGTCAGATCGGCAGTTGTCAGAGTGCCTTCGGGCACTGCCACCGTAAAGTTTCTCCGGCAGGACTATACACGCGCACCAACTCTATCTCAATCACCCACAGGTTTTAGCCTGTCGCTACACCAATCAAAAGTATTTGCCGTCGAATTCTTGGAAATCAGGGATGTCAGCTAGCTTCACCTGGCAGGAAATTTGTCCAAAATGGGTTTTTACCACAGAAAGCCCGCCATGAGAAACTCCTTTTGACACCACGTCATGTTCCAGCGATTCTTTGTCCATATGAAACAAACACATACAAAAAACCAGAGTTCTACTGAAGAGGTAGCCGTTCTTGAACTGCGAGATGTGAAAAAGTCTTTTTCTGTTCCAGGTAGTAATCCTCTACAAATTCTTGACATACCATTTTTCCAGATTACCGCTGGTGAACTTGTTGCACTGGAAGGGCAAAGTGGTTCTGGCAAGTCAACGCTTTTAAATGTTGTTTCTGGTATTTTACGTCCTGATAGTGGTGAGGTCCTGATTGGTGGCCTGAATATCGTCAAGCTAGCTGAGCCACAGCGCGACCGGCTACGGGCTGATCGAATCGGTCTTGTATTTCAACAATTTAACCTGCTGCCTGGATTCACTGCGCTCGAGAACGTACTCGTTGCAATGAGTTTCGGATCACAAGCAGCAAGTAAGGAACGGGCTGAGTCACTGCTTGAAGCCGTTGGTCTAGCTGACCGTTTCCATCACAAGCCAGCAGCTTTGAGTATTGGACAACAACAACGCGTTGCAGTTGCTCGTGCACTTGCAAATCGGCCACGAGTTCTCCTTGCCGATGAGCCGACCGCAAGTATTGACCCTGCCCATCAACAACAAGTTATTGATCTCCTGCAAAATACATGCAAGGAAGAAGACGTCGCACTTTTAGTTGTCACACATGCTCCAGAAGTAGCAGAGCAATTTCCAGTACGCCATCGTTTGGAAGATTTTAATCNGGCTGCGGCAATCCACCNAACAACAAGTGGAGTACATTGATGAGTTTGCTTGGAATTGCATGGAGAAACATTAAACAGNGGGCACTTCCAAGTGGCCTCACTGCATTATCAATGGCTCTTGGTGTCGCACTTGTTGTAGCAACCTTGATCACAGGTGGTGTTGTAAAGCAAGCCTTCGAGTCAGGTGCGGGCCTTGGTTACAACATGATCGTTGGGGCCAAAGGCAGCCCGTTACAACTTGTGCTCAATAGTGTTTATTTCATCAGCAAGCCAATCGAGAATATTTCGTGGGCTACATATGCAGAATTTTTGCCTGCCCATGAACGTCCTGATGGAAAAGATGGAACATGGGCAGCAAGTACGCAGACTGCTGTTCCCATCTGTATGGGCGATTACTTTCGTGGCCACCGAGTAGTTGGCACAAATTCTGCTTATTTTGATCGACTTACTCGTGGCAATGGCGAGCCTTTTGAGTTTTCTTCCGGGGAAAACTTTCACGATGATGATTTATACAGTGCTGTTCTAGGAAGCCAAGTTGCACGTACGCTAAACCTGCGTGTTGGTGATACGATCGCACCGACACATGGTGCTGATGATGGTAAGGTTCATGATCCATTCGAAATCACGGGAATTCTTTCCAGAACTGACACTCCTATTGACCGCGGTGTTTTCGTCAATATGGAAGGCTTTTATCTTCAAGAGGGGCATGCAAAGCCGATTGATTCGAGTGTGGTCGCTGATCAGACCATACCCGAGGAGAATTACTCACCCGGTGATGGGCTACTTCCATTTAACCAACGTGAGGTCACTGCTATTTTGCTTGAGACAGCGGCTCTTCCTGGTCTCCCGGCAGAACTCACTGCGATGGGCCTTCGTAATGCGATCAATGAGGGTCGTGAAGCTCAGGCTGCTCTTCCGATTGCTGAGATTCGTGTACTCCTTGATCTTTTTGTTACACCGCTTGAGTTATTACTTTTGTTAGTCACAACTCTTGTCGTTATTGTTTCCGCAATTGGCATCCTCGTGAGTATGGTTGGTTCATCTCTTGAACGAAGCCGGGACGTGGCAATCATGAGAGCCTTGGGGGCTCGTCGCAGCGTTGTTCTAGCAACAGTACTTATTGAAGCCATTCTCCTTGCTGTTGGAGGAGGAGTCATCGGATTGCTCCTTGGGCACGGCACAGTTGGACTCATTGGGCCATGGATAGCAACAAATGCAGGTGTTACAGCTGGATTTTTATCGCATACGACGGCAGAACTGCTCCTTGTACCTTTCTTAATCGTACTTGCGATCCTTGCAGCATTATTACCAGCTGTGGCTGCGTATCGCACGGACGTCGCACGATGGCTGAATTAAAGTAAAAAACGTTAAAAAGCAAGCCTTCTCCCAAACCTTGATTCGGTATCACAATGTGTCCTATATATTAGGGGTATGCGAATGCCTGCCTTCTCTCATTCTCGAATTGCTGTTCTGATGCTTGCCATCAGCTCCTTGTTAATTGTGCCATTCGCACAATCTCTTGCCTGTCCTTTTTGTTCCGCAGTCTCCTTAACATTCTCTCAAGAAATTAATCAAAGCGATGCTGCCGTCATCGCCCGCCTTGTTGAGCCACCTCCTGCATCTTCTTTGGGACCTAATGCTGAGGGTCCATTACCACGGGCTAAATTCGAAGTAGTTGATGTCCTCAAAGGAGAAGACCTATTGCGTTCAACGAATATGCTTGATGCGGAAACTCTCATTGATGCAATTATGCTCGAGGCAACCACTCCTGGGGATTTATATCTCATCATGGGAATTGAGCCACCCGAATTTATCTGGTCGAACCCAATTGCCATTAATGAACGTGCTGTTACATATCTTAAGACACTTGATGAGCTCCCTGAATCTGGCCCAGATCGTCTTGCCTTTTTTCAACAATACCTCGAAGACGAAGACGATGTTCTTACTCGAGACGCATATGACGAATTTGCAATCGCACCATATGACGATGTCCGTGGCCTTGAAAATAGAATGGATCCGACTGCACTACTGCAATGGATAAAGACGCCAAAGATTCCCTCGAACAGACGTCGTTTGTACGCCACGATGTTGGGTATATGCGGAACTCCCGCTGACGCATCTGAAATAGAGAAAATTCTTCTTGGTGAAGAACTTGGCGATGATTCATCTGATCTGCGTAGTGGATTGGATGCGTTGATTGCCTGCTATGTCGTACTCGTTGGGCCAGTGGGTCTCGATCTCATTGATAAACTTTTTCTTGATCGTAGCTCTCGGGATATTCCATTCACAGAAACATATGCCGCGGTAATGGCACTTCGTTTCCTTGGCGAAGAGTCAGAAAACATTCCACGTGACCGTGTTCTTGAATCCTTGCGGTTATTGCTTAATGAACCAAAACTTGCAGATCTGGTCATTGCTGATCTCGCTCGCTGGCAGGATTGGTCTGTGATAGAAAAGTTGACGACCATTTATGTGGATGCCACACCAGAGAACATCTTTGTGCGTGAACCCATAGTGAACTATATGAAAGCGTGTCCGCTTCCTGAGGCCGCGAGTGCTTTGGTAAAACTTCGTGAGATTGATCCCGATGCTGTTCGCAGAGCAGCCACGTTAGCTGGTTTAGCGGGCCTCGCAGCAAGTGCTGAAGGAACCCCTTCGGCTGAAGAGGCTCCTTCAACAGAGCAGTCAACTACTACGCCCGTACGTGTTGCTGATGTCGTTGCAGATGATGTCACGTCAGACCGCTCTATGGTTGTGAGTACGGGCTCACCACCGGTGGCAGAAGATTCTCAGACCAGAAAAAGTCCCGTTCCACACTCTGAGAACAGATCATCTACAGAATTCTTGCGAATGCTAAAATGGTTCGTCTGGGCTGTTCTTGTTGTTGTTGCAGCCTTTCTATCTCGCTATTTTCTTCAGTCAGGAAAACGGGATGCTGCTGGTTAGCAAATCCAGTTGCAGTACAGCAATTATGAAAAAAGGACTTTTTGATACTCCTCTAAAAGCTACTCAAGGTAGTGTTGAAAGTAACGAAGATCATGCCTATAAGGCTTTAGCTGGGACATCAATTGCTGCTGCAACACTCGCATTTCTGTCACCACTGGCGTTTATTGACTGGTGGCTACTAGCTGTACCTGCAGTTGGTTTTTGTCTCGGTCTGGTTGCCTTACGGGACATTATCAAACGTCCTGATATTTTCACAGGTAAACGACTGGCTAAAACAGCTACGACTTTTTCATTGGTTTGCCTAATAGGTGGGACTATATATCTATCATGGGTATATGCTGCTGAATTGCCTGAAGGATTCGAGAGAGTTCATTACGGTATTTTGCAACCTGCTGAGGGCTCACCCGCGGCTTCAATACCTGATTCCGCTCGCGCTATAGACGGACATAATGTACTCATTAAGGGTTATATGTATCCGGGGAAAAAACAATTTGGGATTCGTCAATTTTTACTTGTACGAGATCAAGGAGATTGCTGCTTTGGAGGTAATCCAAAAATTACTGATCGTGTTCTTGTCCATCTTCAAGATGAAAAGAGCATGTCATTTAGCTCTCGTCAGAAAAAAATCGCTGGCACATTCACCGTTCGCCCAACCTTTGGCCAAGATGGTATCGAGGGGGGGGTACTTTACCATCTTGAGGAAGCGTTTCCTCGCTAAAGTCTTTGTTTGTTTCCTATCTGCTTCACTTTTTTCGGGCTGCGGTCGAGACAAAAACGCCCCTCTAACTTCTGATGAAAACGCTTTTAATAAAAACGGTGCACCGAGTACTGACGAGCGTCAGGCACAGCCGAAACAGAGACTCAACCAAAATGGTATTCGTGAGATATCCTTTGACGATATCATCTTTGAGATGGCAGAGGACGAACCTTTTTCCCAAAAACTCTTGCCCGAGCGAGTCACCTCTTTAGTGGGACATGAGATTCGGATTCGAGGATATATTCTTCCGAGCTTTCAACAGGCTGGCCTAACCCAGTTTGTCTTGGTTCGGGACAATATGGAATGCTGTTTTGGCCCAGGCGCAGCATTATACGATTGTATCGTTGTCAAAATGCTTCCGGGCAGGACAGCTAATTTTTCTATTCGTCCTGTAGCTGTTACCGGGACTTTTGGCATCAAGGAATTAAAAGGTCCGGATGGGAGTCACCTCGCTGTCTATTCGCTCACTGGAGAATCTGTTCGATGATCGGCCAGAAGAATCTCCAATTATCGATCATATGGATGCATTTAGACACTGTATCGCGTAGGGCATGTTCAACTCTTTGCTTGCTCTTATCTCTCGCTTCGACAAGCCCAGCATGCCCATTCTGTGGCCCTGTTGAAACACCACTCTCTTATAGTATCGAACGATCGAGTGACATTGCCATTGGCGACTCGGTAACAGATGCAGTTGCAACTATACAAGGCCAACAACACCAGTCTTTTTCGCTTCTTTCGAGAATAATTTCGACGCCTTCAGGTAGAAAAGTAGTTGCCATTGAGTCTGCTATACCCTTGGTAAAAGCTACTGTTGAAACTACTTTCTCTGGGACTGCTTTACTTTTTGATCTTCCTGTTACTGGGTGGACTGCGCATGCTGCTGATGAAATGTTTCTTGGCTACACTCTCCAAATACCTCCATTAACGCAGAAGATTTTTAACGATAAAAACCGTCTTGAGTGGTTTGCCCAATGGCTGGATCATCCCAATCCTGCTATTTCAAAAGATGCCTATGCCGAATTTGCCCTCGCTCCATTTCAGGAAGTTCGAGACTCAGCTCATGCTTTTTCTCCAGAGCACGTTGTCGATCATCTGAATGATCTATCCATTCAACAGCAAAGGCGTGGGTTCTATGGGATAGTGGCTGGTGTACTAGCTCGTCAGTCATCGAAAGAGTCTCAATCAGCATGCGCGAACGTGCTTGTTCGCATGATTACCAAAGACCAAACAAGTGATTTTCAGGCTGGCCTTGATGGCATTATGGCTGGACTCTTTATCGCGTTAGGTAAACAAGCACTGCCGGTTTTAGAACGTGAGAATCTCTTCGAGAATGAGGCAAGCCCTGTTAATCAGCGACATCTTCTACAAGCATTGCGGTTTTGTTGGGAATATCCATCTGACACGATCCCCCGAACAGAAGTTACCTTCATCACTCGTAAACTCTTCCCGGTGCCACACCTTACGCGCGAGGTAATTGTTGACTTATCACGATATCAAGATTGGGCATTTTGTAACCAGATTGTTGCAATGTGGGATACTCTTGGTACCGAAGATCCACTCATTCGGCCAGCAATTATTGGGTATCTCTTGGCGTATCCATCAGAGAAAAGTGCCTCCCTGCTTACTCAACTCAGGGAGAAAGATATTGAGGTATTCAATAAGGCTCGACAAGCGGCAGCAATACCCTTTCCTGCTGCTGCTCCTTAATTTTTATTGTATCGTGCGTCGAGCAACGGAATATTGTGAGCGAATATGAGGAAACATCTGCTGTTTTCTACTGTAGCT
>NZNR01000022.1 GCA_002694955.1 Planctomycetaceae bacterium | reverse complement strand
CGGTTTACCGCCGACACCAGATGAAGTGAAAGCTTTTCTTATTGACCAGCGTAAAGACAAAGAAGCGTTTCGTGATGTTGTAGAGCGGTTGCTTGCATCACCACACTACGGTGAGCGTATGGCGCAGCACTGGCTGGATGTCGTTCGCTATGCCGATTCCTCTGGGTTTGCAAATGATTTTGAACGTGGGAATGCATGGCGATATCGTGATTATGTCATTCGAGCTTTTCAGGACGACAAGCCGTATGATCAATTTGTCAGGGAGCAGATAGCTGGTGATGAGATTTCACCAGACGACCCAGAGCATCTTGTTGCCGTTGGTTTCCTCCGGCAAGGGCCGTGGGAACTGACAAGTATGGAAGTTCCTCGGGTCGCCCGTCAGCGGTTTCTTGATGATGTCACCAATAGTGTTGGTGAAACATTTCTTGCGCATTCTCTGCAGTGCGCTAAGTGCCATGATCATAAATTTGATCCTGTTCCTACACGTGATTACTACAGCATTCAGGCGGTTTTCGACACCACACAACTTGTTGAGCGAAAGGCGGACTTTCTGCCGAGAGAAAACCAAGGCGGTTTTGATGAGGAGCGGTTTCTCAGAAAAATGGAGAAGGGTTTTCTTGAGTTGCAGGAAGAGATGGATGAAGTTGTTCAGCAAAACGCTCTGAAGTGGTTTGCGTCACAACTCGAGGAGGCTGACTCCGATAAAAAGCAGGAGGTCCTCGACACTCAATCAAAGTGGAAACAAGCCGTTGCCAAGGCAGCGAAGAATACAAAGAGCGGTGCATTTCAGAAAGCGCGGTCGCAGCTTATGCAGCAGGGGATTGCGCAAGACGATCTGCCTCCCCTTCGTGTTGGTCTTACACCTCGACAGAATGGAATGCAACGTGTCGCGAACAAGGGACTGCAGCGATTGAAGTGGGAGTTTGACCGGTACAAACCCTTTGCACTTTCAGTCTACAGCGGATCCACACCGACGTATAACAAAGTTCTCGCACCACTTCGTATGCCAAAGTCTTCGTCGAAGGGTGTGCTTGAGCAAATGTATATCAGGACCGGAGGTGATCCCTTTGCCGAAGGTGATCCTGTCAGTCCTGGTGTGCTCAGTGTGCTCGAAGATCAGGTTCCGGCTACCATTCCAGAAACACCAGAAGGCCGCAGGAAAGCATTTGCTGAATGGGTAACTGATCCGAACAATCCACTTGTGTCGCGGGTTATGATCAATCGCATCTGGCAATGGCATTTTGGAAAGCCAATCGCCGGGAACCCAAATAACTTTGGTTCAACTGGTGGTCTTCCGACGCACCCAAAGTTGCTTGATTATCTTGCAGCAACGTTCATGGAAAACAGCTGGTCAGTGAAAGACATGCATCGGAAGAACATGCTCTCGGAGGCATATCGCAGATCATCCACGCATCCAGATCCAGTTGAGCTTGCTGAGAAAGACCCGGAGAGTCGATGGCTTGCTGTGTTTGAGCCACGACGGCTTTCGGCGGAAGAAATGCGTGACTCGATGTTGGCAATTACGGGGGAACTAAATTGTGATGTGGGTGGGGTTCCCTGTCGTCCTGAAATCAATGAAGAGGTCGCCCTTCAGCCACGACAGGTAATGGGTGCATTTGCAACTGCATGGGTTCCGAATCCAAAGCCCGAGCAGCGACATCGACGATCTCTCTATGTTTTGAAATTGCGCGGAGTGAAGCATCCGATGCTTGAGGTATTTAATTCACCCGCACCGGACTTTTCATGTGAACGACGTGAATCATCAACGGTCACGCCACAGGCGTTGAGTCTTTTCAATAGTAAGAATTCGTACGATCGAAGTCTTGCGCTGGCGCAACGTGTATGGGATGAAAGTTCTGGTGAAATGGGAAATCGTGACAGGCAGGCGGTGCGACGTCTTTACGAATTGGTTTTATGCCGTGAGCCTCAGCAAGAAGAACTTGACAGGGCATTGCAAAGTTGGCGTTCTGTAGAGGCGAGTCTATCTGTGGAAGCTCGGCCAGATTCAAAGGTTCCGCTTACAGCGTCACGGGAAGCGGTCGAGGAGTTTTCTGGAAAACGCTTCATGTACGACGAAGTTCTTTATGCGAATCAGGAGTTCGAATCTGATTTACAACCAAATGATGTTAATCGTCATGTCCGGGCACTTGGTGATATATGTCTTGTGTTTCTGAACACGAATGAATTTGTATACGTCTACTAAGGTTTTTACTGATGCCACATATGAATCGAAGAGAAAGCATGTTCCGCATCGGTACCTCACTTGGCAGTGTGGCGTTTGCGTCGCTGATTGCTGATGAATTGAAGGCTACTGAGACGTCAGGTCCGTTAGCCCCTAAGCCGGTGCATGTGCCAGCAAAAGCAAAGAATTGCATCTTCTTAACGATGACAGGTGGGCCGTCTCACATTGATACCTTCGATCCTAAGCCAAAGCTTAAAGATCTGCACCTGAAAGAGTTTACCCGCAGTGGTGAAACCAAGTCTGCGATGGAAAGTGGCAAGCGATACTACGTTCAAAGTCCGTTTTCATTTCACCAGCATGGTGAGAGTGGCGCACCGATGGCTGACAACTGGCAGCATCTTGCTCGGGTGGCAGATGACCTGTGTTTCTTTCGTGGGTGTCAGGTCGATAGTGTGAATCATCCGACGGCCATGTATCAGATGAATTGTGGGAATCGTTTCGGGGGCGATCCTGCAATTGGTGCATGGGTGACGTATGGACTTGGTAGTGAGAATTCGAACCTGCCTGGATATGTTGTTCTCCCTGAAGTGTCTGATCCACAAGGTGGTGCACCGAATTGGGGGAATGGATATCTTCCGGCGTTTTATCAGGGAACACCCTTGCGGCCGACTGGCTCACCGATTTTGAATTTGTCACCGCCCCCTGGTGTGACCGCGAGTCGGCAGCGGAAGAATCTTGACCTGCTCAAGGCAATGAATGAACGCCATGCGGCGCTGCACCCACAGCATGACGAACTTGCTGCAAGGCTCGAGAGCTATGAACTCGCTTTTCGAATGCAGACGGAAATACCCAATGCAATTGATATGTCGGAAGAATCGCAAAAGACACTCGACGCGTATGGCGTGGGGCAAGAAGAAACAGATGCATTTGGCAGAAAGTGTCTTTTGGCCCGTAAGCTTGTTGAAAAAGGTGTTCGTTTTGTACAGCTGTATAACGGAGGCTGGGATAGTCACGATTACATCGAGCGAGCCCACAGCAACCGGGTGAAGGGCGTTGACCAGCCCATTGCTGCTCTTATTGAAGATTTGAAGGCACGAAATCTTCTTGAAAGCACTCTGGTTGTCTGGTGCGGAGAGTTTGGCCGGTCGCCNGACAATGGTGTTCGCGGTGGTGTGGCATACGGACGGGATCATAACCCTGATGCCATGACGATCTGGTTGGCTGGTGGTGGCAGTAATGCGGGGCACACGATCGGTGCAACAGATGAAACCGGGATGACAGCTGTGGAAGACGTTCATCACATCCGTGATTTTCACGTCACGCTNCTACGACTCCTCGGNCTGGATGANAACAAGTTNACNTACNACCACGCCGGACGCTTTAAACAGCTCAGCCAATTCGGCGGCAAGGTCATCGACAAGCTCATTTCATAAGCTGTTATCTTACGTTTAAACAAGTGAAATTCATGATATCACGCAATCGACGTCGTTTTTTACAAGCATGCAGTATTGACGGCGGCAGATTGACCAGTCGATAGGTGATTGAAACAACGAAAGTTGCTCTACATAGAATGATACCGTGGTTCATCGTGAAAAGCTCATTTCCGGCTTGCTGTATTGGCGATAAGGTCTTGCCGAACAAAAATAAGGAACGTGGAGAAGAGGACGTAAGTTGGTGTAATCTAAAGGCTTGGTAAGTGAACCTCAAAAGACGCGAAGTCTGTTTAGAGGATGGGGGTAAAAGAATGAAAATAACACNNAAGTTGTCCGTCAGCCTCGTTCTGGCCGTCAGCTTTACTGTCATCAACAGTATGCAGGTTACTGCCGTGGCAGCTGAGTTTTCAATGAAGCAGGAGCCGGCTGGCGATGTTGCCATTTATATCGATGACCAACTGTTCACTCGATACGTNACNTCNGACAAGGTTTCTAATAAGTGTTACTTCTGGCCAATCGTTGGTCCGGGNGGTATCAAGATGACACGTGCCTATCCCATGCAGAACGTCGAGGGTGAGAAGCAAGATCACCCGCATCATCGGTCAGTCTGTTTTGGGCTTCATAGTGCCAATGGNTTCAATACATGGCACGAAGTCAAAACATTCACAAAAAAAGGAAAGGTCGACCCTCACAAGGCCGCGCATCTGGGGCATCAGGTTCACACGAAGGTCAGCAAAGCCGAGGCATCAGGAAACACAGCAACACTCGTTGTTGAAAGTGAAAACGTCACGCCGAAAGGTGAGGTCTATATGCTGCAGACCCGCACTGTGGATTTCCATGTTGCTGATAACGGTTCCCGTGTTATGGATATAGAAATTGTGTTGAAAGGTATTCAAGACAAAATCACGATTCATGACATGAAAGATTCAGGCCTCTCGGTTCGTGTCGCTCACAGTATGTGTGTTGATGCAGGTGAAGGTGGTCGCATTATTAATAGCACTGGAGACGCCAACGGAGATGCTTGGGGCAAGCGGGTATCTTGGGTCGATTACAATGGCCCCGTTGAAGGTAAAACAATGGGGGTGGCCATGTTGAATCACCCTGATAGCTTCCGTTATCCAACTCCGTGGCATGTACGAAACTATGGTTTGTTTACGGCTAACCCGTTTGCCTTAAAAGAAGTCGCGGGTGAGAAAGATTCTGGCGACGTGGATCTTGCCAAGGGGCAGTCAATCACGCTCCGGCACCGAATTATCTTTCATGCTGGTGACGAAAAGACAGCCGAGATTGCTGAGGCATGGAAAGCGTATGCGAAGTAAGAGAACATTGGACTGATTACATATTTTTATCACGAGGTACTTCAGACATGGCAAGAACAACACGACGACAGTTTTTTCAGACAAGCGCAGTTGTAAGTGGAGCATTTTTTATCGGAGGGACAAAAGCCTCCGGTGACGTGATCGGTGCTAACGAGCGAGTCCGCCTTGCTGTGATTGGCCTCAACGGCCGGGGCAAGTCGCATTTGGCAGGCTTTGGAAAACTAAAAAATGTTGAAATCGCCTCAGTGGTCGACCCAGATGAAAACGTGTTGAATCGATGTTTAGGCAAAGTGCAAAGCAAAGCAAATGGAAAGAACTGTCAGGGGCACAAAGACATTCGAACTGTTCTGGAAGATAAGAATATCGATGCTATCTCGATTGCTACTCCTAACCATTGGCACTCGTTGATGACAATCTGGGGGGCTCAAGCTGGCAAGCATGTGTATGTTGAAAAACCAATGAGTCACGACATCACCGAAGGTCGCGTTGCTGTTGAGGCGCAGAAGAAGTATGGCGTGGTTGTGCAACATGGCACCCAACGTCGTAGCGATGCTGGAATTGCAGCGCTCCATGAAGCGCTTAAAAGTGGCAAGCTACCTCGGCTTAAAATTGCTTATGGTTACTGCTGCAAACCACGCGACAGTATTGGATTCAAGACACCCGGTAATCCGCCATCGAATCTTGACTGGGATCTGTGGAAAGGCCCGGCTGTGATTGATCAATATCATGACAACCTGGTTCACTATAACTGGCACTGGTTCTGGGGAAGTGGGAATGGCGACTTAAACAATCAAGGAACGCACCAGTTGGATGTTGCCGCCTGGGCAATCGACGACGACCAAGTGCATCCAACTCGTGCGATGGCTATCGGTGGCCGGTTCAATTGGGATGATCAAGGTCAAACCCCAAACACAATGTTTGCGGTTGCAGAATATCCGAATGGTCAGTCGGTGATGTTTAATGTTCGTAACGTCAACCACAAGGGTTATGAACGTCAGGTATATAACGAATATTATTTAGAGGACGGCAGCAAGATCACTGGCGAAGGCACCTACACCATTCACCGGCCCGGTAAGGCACCGGAAAAGTTGGAGTTAGATGCAGGGTCGGTCACACCAGGTGGAAACTGGGGCGCCTTTATTGCGGCTGTTCGTGCTGACGATCCGAACATGGCGAACGGAACAGCGATAGAAGCGCACCGAGGTTGTGTAGTCGGCCACTTGATGAACAACTCATATCGCCTTGGCTCACAATTGCCTTTCAACGCAAAAGCCGGCAGGTTTGGTGATAATAAAGATGCTTCGAAACACTTCCTCGAACTGCATGAGATTACCTCCGGTGGTGCTGGTGTGCCTGAGGACAAAGCCAGCTACACCGTTGGGCCGTGGCTTACCTTTGACCCTCAAACTGAACGATTCACTGGTGAGAAAGCCGATGCTGCCAACGCCTTGCTGAAGGATCCGAACAACAAAGGGTTTGAAGTTCCTGACGCAAAGAACGTTTGACTGAGGTAGCTTTGGTGAAATCAATCAATGCATGAATGGAACTGCAGGTTCACACATGGTTGAGGTAGGAGCGTTGGCGGCCCGTCAACTTGAGGACTATGACACCCATCAACCAGGCACGCTTTTTGCGGAAGGATGCGTGCTAAATGTACAGCAGGCGTATGAACTGCAAAACGCTGTTGCAAAGTTGCGGTTCCAGCGCGGCGAGCGATTGATTGGATATAAAGTCGGCTGTACTTCTTCAGCAATTCAGGCGCAACTTAAGATTTCTCATCGTGTACGAGGGTTTCTTTTTGATACGGAGCAGTATGAGTCGGGAGTAGCCTTAGCACGACAGAGTTTTGACAATCTGGCAATTGAAGGTGAACTTGCAATAGAACTCTCTCGTGAGCCGAGAGAAGAAGACTTCGCTGATCATTTGCTACCGCCGTGCATCTCTCGAATCTTCCCGGTTATCGAGTTGCACAACCATGTGATGCGGGGGCAGCAGGCATCGGCAGGTGAATTGATTGCGAATAATGCTATTCACGCTGGTTTTATTTCTGGAAAGGGCGGCCTGACACCGAGTTATTTTTCAGAAACAATGTTTGATGGAGCCCGGCTTGAGATTTTCCTAAACAAGCAATTGCTTGGTCAGTGTGAGGGTCATTTCTTGCTTGAGACA
>NZNR01000021.1 GCA_002694955.1 Planctomycetaceae bacterium | reverse complement strand
TGGAAGATTCGGCATTTTTGAGTATCCATGGGCGGCTTTGCGAACACAGTCAACGTTACGTGTTATGCATGTTCGTTCAGCTTTTGATGGTATCCATTCTTTCGATTTGAGCCAAATGGCGGGGCCAATACTACCGTTGTAATCGCTACAGACTGCTCGGATCGGGTCAATCAAGTGCTTTGTGACATCGGTGATTCAAGACATCTTCGACGTTCTCCCGATGGATTGTGTCGGCGGGTAAAGAAATTGACGAAACCGCCTGAGGTCGTTTTTAGCCAGTGTGGTGAATGCCTCGTCAACTTTCTTTGGAGTCTGCTGAATGGTTTCAAGTGTGGTGTCATCGCACGATATGACTTTCGGCTTTCTGACAGTTTGCACCACCGCCAATGTCGGAATGTTTGGCGGATACCTGCTGGTTGATATTACGGGTCGACCACTTGAGTTTCACTGCACAGCTCCGCTACGGGTAACGCGAGCACAAGAGATATTGTACGGCGCAACGCTCCAGAGGTATCTGCATGGAGAGCAGATAGGTGGGCCTCTGCTGAAAGCAACGAAGTTGACTCCGGTTGCGGTCTTAACGGATCGAGAATTATTGCTGCATGCACGCTCCCACGGAGCAAGTCCTGTTGTAGCAATTCAAGAAACGGATAGTCAGGACAAGGAAGAAGAGTTTATGAGTCTGGGAACTTTTCAGTTGCGTCCACACGAGAAAGACATGTCAAAAATTGATCAGCTACGTCCGCATTTCGAAAGCCTCAGTTCAAGCATTGAACTGGCGGAGCCGTTTGATCGGATTCGTGCTGCAATCGATGAAGCCCAGAATCATTGATTAGACGAAAACTCTTTACGAATTTTGCTTAGCAACCTATGTCAGCAAATGAATCTAAGCGACTGGAAAGATCTGTTGACATTGAGTCAAGTGAATGTGGCCCAATGTCTTCATCTGTCACAACCATGCAATCTTTTGTCTTGCCTGCAAGCCGAACGCTTCAGGTGCCTTTTCAGGTAACTCAGATAGAAGTCCATGATGTGCCGTTATTAACTCAACAAGTCAGTGTTCATAGTCATTACTTTGTAAACGGTTGGTCGTCGCAGCCTACGATTCCCGACCGCGAGGTTGGTGGTACACCCCGCGCTGCGAAGGCAAGGAAGCGTACTCGCATCCAGCCACCTCACGATGTTGTCAAATTGTCAGAGCGGCTTTTTTATCTCTTGCAGCCAGACCTTGAGACGCTCTTAGCTGGTTGTAGTTTGTCTTTCCCTCATGAACCATTTCCTTTTCAATTAGACGGCATGGCGTTTCTCATGCCTCGCTTTGGAGGTATCTTGGCCGATGAAATGGGCCTCGGGAAATCAATGCAGGCAATTTCGTCGCTTCGGCTTCTGGTTCACTCAGGACAGGCTCGTAGTGTGCTTGTGATTTGTCCAAAGGGTCTCGTTTCAAATTGGGCACGAGAATTATCTGTATGGGCTCCTGAACTTGTTGTTGGGGTAATTGCCGGCGATCCGGATCGGCGTCGGTGGCAGTGGTCACTGCAAGACGTGCCCGTCAAGGTGGCTCACTATGAAGCCGTTATCCGAGACCGTTCAATTCTTGATGAAATAGGTGCGGAGTTTGATCTTGTCATCCTCGATGAAGCGCAACGAATCAAAAATCGAGCAAGCCAGACAAGCAAAGCAGTTTGTTCGATTTCTCGGAAACGCTCATGGGCGTTGACAGGGACGCCAGTTGAAAATCGATCTGAAGATCTTGTGGGTATCTTTGATTTTGTTGCGCCCGGGCAGGTTCATGATGGCATGTCCCCTCGCGTGCTTGGTGCTGCGGCCAAAGGCCATTGCCTCCGGCGAACAAAAGACAAAGTCTTGACAGACATGCCTCCTCGACTTGATACAGATCGATACATTGAACTTTCGAGTGAACAGCGAGAGACGTACAGGCGGGCNGAGGAGGAAGGTGTTCTGAGGCTTTCTGNAATGGGCCAGGAAGCAACCATTCAGCACGTATTCGAACTTGTGTTACGCCTAAAGCAAATCTGTAACTTTGATACGGCNACACGTGCNAGCGCGAAGACAGATTGTCTTGCNGCAGAGCTTGAAGAGGTGCAGGCTAGTGGCCGGAAGGCTATTGTCTTTAGTCAATGGGTTCAGACACTCTCTCGTCTTCGTGAGAGACTGAAACGTTTTGGGCCGCTTGAATATCACGGAGGAATGTCTACGGCGGCTCGTGATGATGCCATCGAATCATTTCGGAATAAAAGCCAGCATTCGGTTCTGTTGCTTTCATATGGAGCTGGTGCAGTTGGACTCAATCTTCANTTCTCACAATATGTTTTTCTTTTCGACAGATGGTGGAATCCAGCCATAGAAGATCAGGCTATCAATCGTGCTCATCGGATTGGAGCCGCTGGTGCGGTGACGGTTACAAAATTTCTAACTGTCGGCACCATTGAGGAACGAATTGATGAAGTGTTAGCAAGGAAACGGAATCTTTCGGATATCATTCTGTCTGAGGCAGAACCAGAGCCTGCTGCAAGTATGTCAGCCGAAGAGATTTTTTCATTGTTTGGTCTCAAGCCGCCAGACCACGTATGTCGGCGAGCTGCCTAGCGGTCTCTGGTTTGAGACCGCGGTTTGCTGTGTTCTTCGCATGCTTATGCTGGGTTGGTGGAAGGCTACCGCTCCAAAAGTGTTGTCCGGGCGATATCTTCCACCGAGACAATCAATTATCATGAGACGCGTCGTTCTGTCTCTCCAGAGAAAGTGTTTTGATGTCTGCTACGTATAACTTCGATGTGGTTGTTATTGGTGGAGGTCATGCNGGGGTCGAGGCAGCAGCGGCAGCAGCAAGGCTTGGAGCTCGNACAGCTTTACTCACAGCCAACTGCGATACTGTTGGCCAGATGAGCTGCAACCCTGCAATTGGTGGCGTTGGGAAAGGGCAGTTGGTACGAGAAGTCGACGCACTAGGCGGTCTCATGGGACGTGCCATTGATGCCAGTGGAATTCAGTACCGTGTTCTAAATCGTTCAAAAGGGCCGGCAATGCATGGGCCTCGGGCGCAGGCTGATAAGCGTCACTATCAGATGGAAGTCAAGCATCTCATTGAGTCGACGCCGAATCTTGTACTCCGGCAAGAAATGATAGAAGGGCTACGTTTCGATACGCAGAGAAACGCTGCTGGGAGTCGTCCACAAAAACGGATAACGGGTGTCGTTGCTCGAGGTGGAATCGAGTACCACGCCGAGGCAGTCGTGCTCACCACGGGNACATTTTTGCAGGCTGTAATGCACACCGGGGAAGCTCAGACACCTGGTGGTCGAGCAGGGGAGGGAACAACTGCCGGTGTAAGTCACGCTCTTCAAGAGATAGGCTTCCGACTTGATCGATTCAAAACAGGCACGCCTTGTCGGCTCCATGGTTCGACTATCGACACGAAACAGTTGCAGGAACAGCCCGGAGATAAAAATCCGCAGCAGTTTTCTTTTCTGACAGACTCAATAAAACGAGAGCAGCTTTCATGTTGGATCACAAGAACGACCTCTGAAATTCATGAAGTGATTCGCCAGAACCTTCATCGTGCGCCAATGTACAGTGGCCAGATTAATTCACGTGGTCCACGTTACTGTCCCAGTATCGAAGACAAAGTTATTCGTTTCGCGGATAAGGAGAGCCATCAACTTTTCCTTGAGCCGGAGGGTCAGCGGACGCACGAGGTGTATGTCAACGGTATCTCAACAAGCCTGCCGCGAGATGTTCAGGACATTATTATTCGAATGGTTCCCGGTCTCGAAAAAGCGGAAATAATGCGATATGGCTATGCTGTTGAATACGATTTCGCTCCGCCAGATCAGCTTACTCCTAGCCTTGAAAGCAAGCCTGTTTCGGGGCTTTTTCTCGCCGGACAAATAAACGGTACGACAGGGTATGAAGAGGCAGCAGCCCAAGGCCTCGTTGCCGGCACCAACGCGGCGCTGTCTCTCAGGAAAACAGAACCAATGATTCTGTCACGAGAAGAGTCGTACATTGGCGTATTAATCGATGACCTCGTGACATGCGGTGTTGATGAACCCTACCGCATGTTCACAAGTCGGGCCGAGCATCGGCTTGCGCTACGGCATGACAATGCTGATAGGCGGCTGACTCCAGTAGCTGAAAAGTATGGTCTCGCTGAACCTGAGCGGGTCGATCGCCTAAGTCGGAAGCTGGTAGAAATCGAAGCTGTAATGACTACGTTGACGAGTCATCGTGTTGATGGAGTCACGCTTGCTGATCTTCTAAAACGTCCGGAATTCACATGGAAAGACTGCCTCGGTATGCTTCCGTCTCTTGCTTCGGTTTCTAATGAAGTGGCATTACAGATTGAAAACGATATCCGGTATGCAGGGTATCTTCGTGTCGAGCAGCAGCGGATTGAACGACGGAAACAACATGGAGAAAAGCCAATCCCAGAGGGATTTGACTATGACAGAGTCAGGCATCTTCGAGCCGAGGCACGCGAGAAACTCGAACAAATCAGACCGCGCACATTGGGTCAGGCCGGCCGCGTGAGTGGTATTACTCCGTCTGACCTTGCCCTCATTCTGTTGCACCTCAATCAGCCGGGCCGTGCATGAAAGGGAGCAGCGACTTGTGAAGATTGTTCAGATCACAGCTGGCGCAGGAGGTCGAATCTGTGGGTCATGTCTCCACGACAATGCGCTTGTACGTGCTCTTCGTCAGCGCGGGAGAGACGCTATGTTGGTCCCTGCCTTTGTTCCAACAACGTCTGATGAGGAGAATGTTGCTGAACCAATTATTGTAATGGGTGGTGTTAACGTCTTTCTGCAACAAAAATCATCCCTGTTTCGGCGTACACCTCGTTGGATTGATTGGTTTTTTGATCGGCCGGTGCTTCTGCGAGCACTGTCCCGTTGGACTGGAAATACTCGTCCCTCTGACCTTGGCCCGTTAACTGTTTCTACACTGCAAGGCGAGCAGGGGTGTCAGCGGAAAGAAGTGTATCGCTTGGCGGAGTGGTTAGCTCATGACGTAAAGCCAGATGTTGTCCACCTCTCAAATGTTCTGTTGCTTGGGTTAGCAAAAACGATACGGCAGATGACAGGTGCCTCTCTTGTGGTGACGCTTTCTGGTGAAGATCTTTTTATTTCCCAATTACCTGAGCCATACCAAGACCAGGTGAGGGCGTTACTCGTAGAAAGAGCAGGGGACGTAGATAGGTTTATTGCACTCAATCAACCCTACGCCGACCGAATGCAGGAAATGCTTGGTTGTGAGAGCGATCGTATTTCAGTGATTCCTCATGGCATTGATCCTGAGGGCTTTCCGGTCGAGCCGCCAGACCTGGTTGCTCGGAGGGCCTCACGAGCGGAGCGTCGAGTTATCGGTTATCTCGCACGGGCGTGTCAGGAAAAAGGCCTTGATCAGGTGATTCAGGCAATAGCACGTCTTGTGCAGAACGGGATGGANGTTGAATTAGTTGCAGCAGGGGCAACCATTCCGGCTGAAGAAGAATACTTGTCAGGGTGCCATGCGCTGGCCCACGAGCTAGGAATTGCTGATCGGTTTTTCTGGAGAGGACAGATTGATCGTAGCGAGAAGATCAAGCTNTTAGAGGAAATCGATGTGTTNGCNATGCCTACACCTGTTCCTGAGGCAAAAGGAATTCCAGTTATCGAAGCAATGGCAGCAGGTGTGCCCGTTGTTGCATCGGCCTCAGGAGCATTTCCTGAACTCCTTGGTATACATGAGACATCCCCTGCTGGTGAAGTGCATCTGCCGGGAGATGTAAATGATCTCNCGCGTTGTTTAGAAGGGATGCTTCGTGACGAATCGCGTGCTGTGACCTGCGGCATGGCCGGGCACTCGCGTGTAGGGAAACTATACCAGTCGCATCATATGGCAATATCGCATGAGTCTCTCTATGAAACCGTACGACGATAGTTGGACATTTTGAAAGGCCAGCTGCTGGCGAGAGTCGTGGGTTGTGTGTGATGCTCTTTGGGTGTGTCCGTGGGGCTGCCGTTCAAAAATTTATGTGTCCGGTGAGGAGGCATTGGAGTGCTCCTCGNNNTCAGTTTTTTTGGTTCCGGGGAATAAGAGAGATGCAGCGACACTGGTCCCAATAAGGCTGATGATGACGATAAGAGACGCCCATGGCGGTANAAGATGTCCTTGAGCATGTGCGTCCCAACCACCAATTTCNGCTAACCATTCAGTGTGGTGAGCGGCTTCAGCAATCATCTTGCCACCAACAAAGACCAAGACTGCCGAGAGCCCGTAGTTAAGAAAGCGGAAAAGGTCCATNACTCCTGCCAAGAGGAAGTACAGTGCGCGGAGCCCAAGAATGGCAAAAACATTTGATGTGAAGACAACAAACCGAAAATAGTGGGCATTCTGATCAACAACTCCGAAGATTGCTGGCACGCTATCAACTGCAAAGAGGACGTCAGTGCTCTCAACAACAATNAGGACGAGGAAAAGTGGTGTCGCAACCCATNTTCCAGCTTCTTCAACAAAGAAGCGGTCCCCCGCAGGCTTNGTGGTGACAGGAAGAAACTTTTTGGAAAACTTCAAAAGGAAATTATCTTCCGGATGTACATCTTCACTTGAGAAAGCAAGTTTCAAACCTGTGTAAACAAGGAATCCGCCAAAGAGCCAGAGAATGCCCTGNAACCGTTCGACCAGTTCAGCGCCNACAAGAACGAAGGTCAGTCGCATTAAAACAGCGCCGAGAATGCCCCAAAAGAGGACTCGGTATTGATACTTCAGTGGTACNCCGAAATAGCCGAAGACCACCGCGAATACAAAGACATTATCCATCGAGAGCGACCANTCGACGAGGTACCCCGTCAGGAATTCAACTGCAGCCGCATTCCCTAGCCACCACCAGACCAATCCATTAAATGAAAGGGCGAGCGTAGACCAGACACATGTCCAGAACGCACTCTCTGATAGAGAAGGCTCGCGGGAGTGCTTATGGAAGACGGTGAGGTCCAATACCAGCAGAACCGAAACAAAAACAGCAAAGGCTACCCAGTGAGTCATTTGAATCGGACTATCAGTANCGGCACTTGCCGTAGGTGACTCGGCAATCGCTAGGAGTGCGTGAAGTCCAAGCCAAGTGTGTTCTGCCAGAGCGACGGAAAGTGCGGCGACCACGTTGGTGTACGATCCTTTNTGATTTACTAAGGAAAAAAAGANTGCAGGTTGGCATCCGAATCCTATCAGACGGCACCTAATCTGATGAGGGGCCATTTCCGATGGTCTCTCGAACGAAACTTGTNGTCATAGCCCTGAAAACGTGATGNAGNCGACTCCAGTCACGATCTTCTGCCTGGCAAAAAACNACGTAANAGGCGGCGGCGGTGGCAAGACAGC